>JANMIM010000634.1:0-18911 GCA_031375795.1 Bacteroidota bacterium | reverse complement strand
ATCGGCGTGCCTGCTCCGGCACGAATCACGATCATCGTGTAGGACGAATAGCCGACCACCAGCATGAGCGCGCTCCAACACACCGTGTTGAAGATGGCCCTCACATCCTTGGTGCGGTTGGCAAACAGGCGATCGTAATTGATGATGGACAATACCAAGCCGACCAGGTTCACAAAGAAACCGGCGGCGCCGACGGTGAGGATCATCGGGAGCAGCTGCCTGTGGTTTTCAAACAGCTTCTTGCCGATGCGCTCGTTTTGGGAAATGAATATGCCTGTGACGAGCAAACCAAATGCGATCACCAAGAAGAAGATCAAACCTGTTCCAAAAGGCAATCCCATGCCCGTGGAGCTGTTGATGTTGCTCTCGGCATCCATTTGCTCCACACCGACAAACATGCGCTCAAAGAACCAGGCCACTTCGGCGGTGGTCTGGATCACACCGACTTGGATGCTTCCCAAAATCGTCACCGAGATCAGCAAGGTGGCCAGGATGCCCCAGATATTGACCTTGTATTTCTTGAAGTAGTAGACAAAGGAGAGCATCGGGATCGCAAGCAGGTTCAGCAAGTGCGTGCCGATCGAGACGCCCATCACAAATGCGATCAAGATGATCCACTTGAGGTTGTCGGGTTCTTCTGAGCGCTCTTCCCACTTGAAGATGAGCCACACGACCGCAGCCGTGAAAAAGGAGCTCATGGCATACACCTCGGCCTCGACGGCATTGAACCAAAACGAATCCGAGAAGGTGCAGGTAAGTGCGGCGACCAATCCTGCCGACATGATCACGAGGGTGTCTGGCATCTCCAAGGCCGTCTTGCCGTAGCTCAAGAGCTTCTTGGCGAGGTAGGTGGTGATCCAGAAGGTGAACATGACGCAAAATGCACTCGTGACCACACTCGTCATGTTGATCCACCAGGCGACGGTCTCGGCTGACTGGGCAAACATGGCGAAGAAACGGCCCAAGATCAAAAAGAAGGGTGCTCCCGGTGGGTGGGGCACCTCCAGCTCATTGGCGCAGGCGATGAATTCACCACAGTCCCAGAAGCTGGCCGTCGGTGCCATCGTCTTGTAATATGTGATGAATGCCACGCCAAATGCGAGCCAGCCAAAAATGTTGTTTAACCTCTTGTATTGCATTTTCCTTGGAATTGTAGCCGTGAGCGAGGACGATCCTCAAATCCTACCCCCATCACCTTGGCCAGCAAGCCGATGGGGGTCACGGTGATGTATTAGATGCGGATGTAGGGGTAATTTGGCGTGTGGTAAACGTCCTCGTAGAGCTCGCTGGCATCGGGATAGGGAGATTCCTCGGCAAAGCGCACGCTTTCCTCCA
Organism: Bacteroidota bacterium; assembly: GCA_031375795.1. Classification (GTDB taxonomy): domain Bacteria; phylum Bacteroidota; class Bacteroidia; order J057; family JADKCL01; genus JADKCL01. The sequence continues at coordinate 17,576 of JANMIM010000634.1, read as the reverse complement.
CGATCTCCTCGATGCGGGCCTCGATGGCTTCCAACTCGGCCGGGGTGGCGATGTCGTGCTTGTAGATATGGGCCCTGAGCTCCAGGATCGGATCCTCGTCCTTGTAATGCTCCAATTCTTCCTTGGTGCGGTACTTGGCGGGGTCAGACATGGAGTGACCCTTGTAGCGGTAGGTCTTCATCTCCAAAAACACCGGGCCGTGTTCGGGCTGGCGCACCAGGGCGACGGCCTTCTTCATTTCCTCGTAGACGGCCATCACAGACATGCCGTCGACTTGCCAGGACGGCATCTCAAAACCAGCGCCGATCTTGTAGAGGTCGGTCACGTTGGATGTGCGCTCGACAGAGGTACCCATGGAGTAGCCGTTGTTTTCGACGACGTAGATCACGGGCAATTTCCACAGCATGGCGAGGTTGAAGGCTTCGTGCAGCGCGCCTTGGCGTGCGGCACCGTCCCCAAATGCGCACACGGCGATGCGACCATCGCCGGTGTATTTGCTGGCGAAACCAAAACCGGCTGCAAGCGGAATATGTGCCCCGACGATGCCGTGGCCACCGAGCATGTAGTGCTCCTTGCTAAACATGTGCATGGACCCGCCTTTGCCCTTGGAGGAGCCGGTGCGCTTGCCATACATCTCGGCCATGACCTGATTGGCACTCACGCCGCGTGTGAGGGCCATGCCGTGGTCGCGGTAGGCGGTGATGAGGTAGTCGTCTTTGCGGATCGCAGACTCGATGCCCGACGACACCGCCTCCTGACCTATATATAGGTGACAAAAGCCTTTGATCTTCTGTTGCATGTACATTTGGCTCGCCTTTTCCTCAAAGCGGCGTTGCAACATCATTTCATCATACCAGTGCAGCAGCAGTTCTTTTGAGTAGGGCTGGGCTGCCTTCGTCTTCGTACTAGTCTTAGCCATTCGCAATCGTGATTTCAACAAATGAGCGGCTAAATTAATCATTTATTTTCGAATAGTGGCAATGCGAAGGCGGTTTGATGGGCTTAAAAAGGCTTAAGAACGGTGAAGACTTCGAAACAGCAACCACAGGAGCCTTGCTGTAGGAAAGGCTTGGGCGATTGCCGATATTTGCCCGGCACGGTCCACCGCGTGCACACCATCCCTATGTCGATGAAAACATACGCCCTCCGCCTGCATCCAGGCCAGGACCTCAAGGCCGAACTGATCCGCTGCGTGCAGGAGCAAAAATTGCAAGCGGGTATCATCCTCACCTGCGTCGGGTCATTGCAGAAGACAAGTCTGCGCATGGCCGGTCGTGACCTGGTCAAGACCTGGGACGAGAAGATGGAAATCCTGTCGCTCGTGGGCACGCTCTCGGCCGAGGGCGTGCACCTGCATGTCGCGGTCTCAGACGGCGAGGGGAGGACCTTCGGCGGCCATCTCGTGGAGGGCTGCCTCATCTACACGACGGCCGAGATCGCCATCGGCGATCTCGAGCACTTCAAGTTCATGCGCGTCGTGGACCCCGACACGGGGTACAAGGAGCTGGAAATTGGACCGCGGCATGGGGGGTGAGGGGGAAGCGATCAAGCCAAATTCAGAACTCGATCCATCTATAAATTTGTGCCATTGAGATGGAAACCCCGAGTGGTGTCAATTCTACCGTTTCATGCATGCCGAAATAGTCCGTAAACCCCCATTCCCCATTTGGACTTTTGTGCGCGACAAATACGCGCGGTTCGCTCTGCTCCACCAATACATACGTTTGAAGCGAAGGGATCATTTGGTACTTGATGAATTTCCCTCCTCGGTCATATTTACCGGTACCTTTTGACAAAACCTCTAAGATCAAGCTTGGATTTCTGACGAGCGTTGATGCATCGGGATCAAGCTCCAATGGACCACAAATCACAGATACATCTGGATAAAGGACCACCTGAAGCCGCTCGATCTGAACCATCAGGCTACTTTCAAAAACTTGGCAACCCTTTGCCTCAAAAATACCTGTCAGTGCATAGTTGCAGTTGGATGCGATGCGACTGTGGGCTGGTGTACCCCCGGCCATTGCCCAGATCTCACCGTTGTAAAATTCGCTTTTGTAATCGGCCTGCTCCTCCAGTTCAAGGTATTCGGCCAGCGTGTAGCGCTTGATTTCTTGCGGATGTGCCATAGGATCAAATTTAGAAGTTTTTTTGACTCGACAACGGCATGCCATAAGATGGGGCGACGACAATCCTGCTGAAGGCAATTACGTTCTGCAGGCGAGCCCGGGCCGGGAACAGCCTCGAGGTTCATCCAACAATCCTTTTGCCATCTTTTAAATCGCAGCCAAATCCGAATTTACCAGCCTCAATTCACCCCGCAGTCATGTCCGTTGTTTTTCAAGAACATGTGCCAGCCGTCTAGCTTGCGGTTTTTGGTATCGATGCAAGTCAATTGGCCATCGGTGGAGGTCACAAAGACTTTGCCGCCGATCACGATCGGTTGGTTGCGCACTTGCATGTGGGTGGCATAGGCGCGCACTTGGTGGCCGTCGAGCTTGTTCAGGATCAGCACCTCACCGTCCAGGGTCACCGTGACCAGGTATTGATCCAGCACCATCGGCATCGTCGCGCTGTGGCCGCCCTCGGCATCCATGTCCCCGGCAAACTCATGTTGCCACAAGGTGCTATCGGTGGCGAGGTCAATGCAGAGCAGGACATTGCCCATGGTGCTGTAGAGCCGCTCGCCGTCCACGACGACCGTCGAGCCCACGAAGTTTTGCAACGATGATACATTGGATTGCCCAATGACCTGACTTGCCTTGCGCCATCCGCTTACCTCTGGCACACTCCAGAAGCCATTCATCATATCCATGTTGTTGCAGACCTGCTTGTACTTGGATTGCCGCTGCACCTTGTAGTCGAGGTAGGGGGCTGGGCGCAGCGACAGGGTGCGCAACTTCTTGAGATCGCTTTTGCGCAATTCCACAATTGCCTCATTCACCTTGCCCTTGATCACCTGACGCTGCGTCGTGTACACTTTGTCGCCCACGATGGTCGGCAAGGAAGTGCCTTGCAACTTGGCGGCACTCAAGATCTTGCCGTCTGATTTGGCGAGGCGGTACATGGTGCCCGAGAACGTGGTGAGGTAGATGTCGTCGCCGCTCAAGATCGGGGTCGTCATCACATCCCCGTCGAGCCACCGTTGCCAGACGACTGCGCCATCATAAACGTCCATCGCCGCAAAGGCATGGCTGGGTTTGATGCGCGTGAATTCCAATGATTTGCCTTCTTGGGTGGTATTGGCGTATGCGGGATAGGCCGTGAAGACCAATTTTCCATCGGAGACAGGGTGCGTGAGCAGCGGGTCGCCGATCCACTTGGCCCAGACTTGACGGCCCGTGAATCGATCAAGGGCGAAAATCGTGCAGGACTCAGTATTGAAGATCACCATCGAATCGAGCACGAGCGCAGAGGATGCGCCGTCGTCGCTCAAGTCCACGGCCCAGCGAGGCTTGCCGGTGGCGCCGTCGATGGCATAAAAATCGCGGGCGTTGAATCCGCCGGAGGTGTAGAGCACGCCGTCGGCATAAGTCGGCGTGGTCAGGAAGGAGGAAAAGGGCATTTTCAGCATCCATCCCTGCTGGGTAACCTGGTGGAAAACCTTGGATGGCTTCGCAACCGTGACACCGTCGTGAAATTTGTTCTCAAATGGCAGCGCGTTGGCTTGGTTCAAGAAGTCGACTTCAGCTTGCAGGGAGGCAAATTTGTGGACGACCTTCTGGGAGGCGAAATCATTCGGGCAGGCCGCCTCGATGGGGCAGGGCAGCTCAGACAGCGGCAGTACCACCGCTGTCGGTTTGGGGCTGGTAGGCTCCAAGGTTGTGGCCACTGCTTTTGAATTGGCGGTCCAATAGAAGAATGTCATCGAGCCGGTGCCTCCAATGAGCAGTAGCAACAAGAGGGTCAAATATTTGCGCGTTTTCATGCTAAAATAATGATTGGTTGAAGAATCTGTGGTTTGATACCAACGCCAAGCGGAAGGTAACCCATCGCATGGGGGAAAAAATTGAATTCCATTTCCGGCCCATCCAGCCGCCCATTGATGAGAGCCACCCCATGCTTCGATTTCCCAAGCCCCCAGGCAAGCCTCAATGATTCTCGAATAATTCTAGATTGCTTCCGATCTTTGCCCCACGATGCACTTTGCCCACCTTCACCTCACCCACTTTCGCAACTATGCTGGCTTGAGCGCCGAGTTCTCACCGGGCATCAATGTGATCACGGGAAACAACGGCGAGGGCAAGACCAATATCCTGGAGGCGATCAGCTACCTGTCCATGACCCGGGGCTGGCACTCCAAGACGGAAAAGTACGCCCTCAAGGAAAATGAGCAGTACTTCATCATCGAGGGCATCTTGCACGACGTGGACGGCATCCACAACGTGCAATGCAACTACCTGCCGCCCAAGGGCAAGAAAATCATCGTCGACAAGCGGCCCCTGCAAAAGATGAGCGACCACATCGGGCGCATCCCGAGCGTGGCCGTGCTGCCCAGCGACACGCAGCTCATCGACGGGAGCCCCTCGGTGCGCCGCAAGTTCATGGACAGCCTCATCTGCCAATATTCCCACGAGTACCTGCAGCAGCTCATCACATACGAGCACGCGCTCATGCAGCGCAACGCCCTGCTTGCGCTCATGGCTGAGCGCAAGCGCTGGGATCCCGAGCAGCTGAGCCTCTGGAACCAACAGCTCATCCCGCCCGGCATCTTCATCCTGGAGATGCGCAAGCGCTTCCTGAGCCGCTTCACGCCGATGTTTTTGGAGTATTTCCACCAGATCGTGAGCGACCGCGAGGTGCCCACGATCACCCTGGAGACCCAATTTGAGCGCAACGACCCCGACGAGTGGCACATTCGCTTCCTTGCCGACCTGGAGCGCGACCGCTACGCGACGCGCACAGGCTCCGGCATTCACAAGGACGACATCGTGATGGCCATCGACGGGCAGCCGATCCGCAACTTTGGCTCGCAGGGGCAGCAAAAGACCTTTGTGATCGCCCTCAAGATGGCCCAGTACGAGTTGCTGGCCGCCGAGAAAGGCACCGCTCCCCTCTTGCTCCTCGACGATATTTTTGATAAATTGGACATGCAGCGTCTCCAAGCCATCGCCCGCATGCTCGACGAGCGCGTCGGTGGCCAGGTCCTGATCACCGATACCAGCCTGGAGCGCTGCGAAAAGGTTTTTTCCACGGTCAAGAACCGTGAATTGAAGTACTTTTGTGTCACTGGCGCTGCCCTGAAGCCCGTAACGCCGCCCGCAAATGAGAAGAAATGACATGTCCCTCGGCGAGGCCATCGAATTTTACCTGAAGTCCAACGGCCTCAAGGACAAAGTGCTTGTGGAGAAAGCCATCACCGAATGGCCCCGCATCATGGGCAAGTCCATCGCCGACAACACCGAGCAGCTATGGTTTCGCGAGGGCGTCTTTTACGTGCGGATGAACAACCCGATCTGGCGCACGGAGCTGGGCATGGCCAAAAGCAAAATCAAGGACATCCTCAACAAGGAAATGGGCACCGACTTGATCACCGAGGTCAAGATCGTCTAGCACTCTACGATTCACAACGCCGCCAATATGGAAGAAGAACAAGACCCCATCGAACGCAAGCGCATGTTGCAAGACATGCGCAGGGAGATCACACGCCGTCTGGAAGGCATCCAAGACGAGTTTTTGCTGAATTCCGTTCTGGAAATGCTCGACGACGCCGAGAGCGACTTGATGGAGGGTGAGAAGGACCCCGAGCTCGTCGAGGCCTCTGAATACGACCAAATGCATCCCGACAACCGCCGCAAGCCCGCCCCGATCAACCGCCCCAACAAAAACAACGCAGACGATTGGTTGGATGGGCTGGGGAGGTAATGGAGAATTGAAAATTGAAAATTGAAAATGGAGAATGGAAAATGGAGAATCCCGCTTTCAGGATCGCCGCAGCCAATGGAAAATGGCCTTTGCGGTTAGGTGTGAATTTGGCCTAGGCGCAGGACCATCAGGAATTTGACTGGGTGTGTTTTTTCATTTCCCCAGGCTGCCTTGAGGTCGTCTTCGATCAATTCCAGCGGGTTGCTTCCATTTGCCTTCAGGTAATTTTTCACCGCCGACCACGTGTTGAGGTAGCCGATGAGCTGCTCAAAATTCCAGTCGTAGCCGCTCTCAAATCTGGGGCAGGCGATCTCGGTGAATGGGAAAGGGATCGTTGCGTAACCGCTCTCGAGGTAGCGGCGCTCCCGGTCCCAGTGGTTGCCGAGGATCTCGTAGTACAGGCGATGAATGACCAAATCAACCTTTGGGTTGATGCTGAACAGCGGATAACCCATCACGGCGATCATCGCCTGAGGGGCTGCTACTCGTCGGATCTCCGCATAAAAGCGCTCAAAATCAAACCAATGGATCGCCTGCGCCACGGTGATGAGGTCAAATGTGGCGTCTGGAAAATCAGTCTTTTCAGCGGGTTGCAGGCTGTAGTGAATGTTGTGCAAGGCCGTGGCTTGGCTCAGTTGCTGCGCGCTGATGTCGGTGGCATCGACCCGCTGGAAGTGCGGGGACAGCATCTCAGCCAATTGGCCATTGCCCGTGCCGCAGTCCCAGGCGCGCGCTCGCCCCTGGACGTGCGCAAGGACAAAATCCAGCAACTCCGTCGGATAACTGGGCCTGAAGGTCGCGTAGCCTTTGGCGTCAGATGAAAAACGGTCTTTCACTGCAATTTTCCAGCAAGTCGCAACAGCTCGATTTCGGCGGCCTTGGCCGCAAATTGCAGATTGACCAAGCGATAGCCTGACTCTTCAAAGCTGTTTTGGGCCTGCTTGAGTTCCAAAATGGTGGCTTGGCGCAGGCTGTATTTTTGGAGCATGAGGTCGAGGAGGCGCTGCGAAAGGGAGACATTTTGCTGCTCGGTCTCCAGCAGCAACAGCGCATTTTGGTAGGTCTGCCAGCTTTTCCAAAGCGCCGTTTCTTGATCCTGGGCGAGGTTTTCGCGGGTCAGTTGGGCGTTTTTGGTGGACAATGCTGCGACTTGTTCCTGTCGCTTGAGGCTGCCGCCGTTGTAGATGGGCACGCTCAGGTTCAGGCCAACGAAGGGGCCGTAGTTGCGGCTCAGCAGGTTGAATCCGCCATTGCTCACGTTGTTGCTGAAGTTGTAGCCAGCGTTTGCGCGCAGGGTCGGCATGCGCTGGGCACCGACCTCCTGTTGCAGGAGTTGCTGGATTTGGATTTGGCGGTCGGCGGCGATCATTTGGGGGTTGTGCGACAGACTGGCGGCGAGGCTGTCCCATCCCAAGCTTGGATTCACGACGATGCTGTCGGTCAGGGTCAGGTCGGCATTGGCGTCCTGGTCAAGCAGGTTGAGCAGGTCGGCATTGGCTTGGGCGATCACGAGCGCTTGCTGCATGCGCTGCTGGCGCAAGGCATTGAGGTCGAGCTGGGCTTGAAACAGATCGGCGTTGTTGGCGAGGCCGGCGCCTTGGCGAGCCGTCACGATCTCCAGGTTTTTTTCGGCGACAGCCATGCTGCCGTCGATCGTCGTGAGGTAGCGCTCCTGCCGCTTCACATCAAAATACTGCGTCATCACCGCTGCCACAATGTCCTGAATCTGAGCTGACAGCAACTGCTCGCTCTGCTGCGCGAGCTGGTCGAGGCGGTCCTTGGTGGCGCGGATGCGCAGGCCGTTGTACAGCACCATCGTGCCGTTGATGCTGGCGTTCAAGTTATTTCCGAGCGCCCCATTTCGACTGATTTCCGTACCCGTGACCAGCTTTTGATAAATGTCGGTCACCTGGGCCTGATCGTTGACAATGCCACTCACGGTCGGCAATCCGCCTGCTACCCCGATGTTGTTTTCAAGCTGCCGCGCGGCGACCTCATTGCGCTGGATCTCCAGGCTCAGGTTTTTGCGCAGGGCGATCTGGATGGCATCGTCCACGCTCATCGGCGTCTGCCCAAAAGCCCTTGCCCCCATTCCCAACAGCAGCAAGAAGAAGGCATATTTTCCCACGAAATTCCACTTATTCATCCAGCAGCCCTCCTTCCTTTTTGTGCTTGCCCGAGACAAATGAATACACCGCCGGAATCACCAACAGCGTCAGAAACAGCGAAAACAGGATCCCACCCACGATCACGATGCCCAATGGCATGCGGCTGGTGGATGCGGCTCCCAAACTCATCGCGATCGGCAATGCACCCAAGGCCGTGGCCATGCTCGTCATCAAAATCGGACGCAGACGCTGCGAGGCGGCCTCGATCACGGCTTCGATCTTGGGCATGCCCTGCTTGCGTTTTTGGTTGGAAAACTCCACGATCAAGATGCCGTTTTTGGTCGCTAGACCGATCAGTGTGATCATCCCAATTTCGGAGAAAATATTGAGCGTCTGCCCAAACAGCCAGAGGCTCAGCAAGGCGCCCGCCATCGCCAAGGGCACCGTGAGCATGATCGTAAAAGGGTCGATGAAGCTCTCAAACTGCGCCGCCAAGACCAGGTAGATCAGCAACAAAGCCAGCCCAAAGGCAAATGATGTGTTGGACGAACTCTCGGCAAAGTCGCGCGATGGCCCGCTCAAATCGGTCTGGAAACTCTCGTCGAGCAGTTTGTCGGCGATGCGGCGCATGGATTTGAGGCCGTCGCCGATGGTCTTGCCCTCGGCCAGGGACGCTGAGATCGTGGCGCTCTTGAATCGATTGTGGTGAAACAAGGTCGGCGGACTGCTGCTCTCCTCGAGGTGGGCGACGGAGCTCAGGGGAATGTTTTCGCCCTTGTTGTTGCGGATGTAAAGTTTCTCGATGTCGGCGGGCTTGTTGCGGCCCTGCCGATCCACCTGCGCGATCACTTGGTATTGGCGGCCGCCCATGATGTAATAGGCCAGTCGCCGCCCGCTGAACGCTGCCTGCACGGCTGCGGCAACGTCGGTCGTCGAGAGGCCCAGGTCGCGGGCCTTCATGCGGTCGATGATGAGCTGCAACTCGGGTTTGTTGAATTTGAGGTTGCCGTCGACCAATTGGAAGGTGGAGTCTTTGCGGGCCTCGTCCAGAAACAAGGGCAAAACGCTCTCCAGCTTTGCAAAATCGAGGTTTTGCAAGATGAACTGCACAGGGAGGGCACCGCGCGAGCCGATGCCCACGGCGATCGTCTGCTCCTGCACGGCAAAAATGCGGGCATCGTTGAAGCGGGGCAGCTTTTTGTTGATGTCCATGGTGATCTGGTTTTGGCTGCGCTGCCGGTCCTCGGCCGGCACTAGGCCCAGTCGCCCAAAGCCACTGTTGAGGCCGGTGCCTGAGAAGCCAGGCGTGGCCGTGAACACAAATGACCGCTCGGGAATGGAATCGTAGAGGTAATTGGCGACGTCGTCTGAGATGCGCTGCATCTCATCGTAGCTCGTGCCCTCGGTGGCCGTCATCGCAAAGCGGATGCTGTTGCGGTCCTCGGTCGGCGCCAGTTCGCTCGGGATATTGCCCCAGAGAAAGGCGATCAAGGCGATGCAGGCCAGCATGATCGCCCAGGCCATCCAGCGCACGCGCATGAAGCCCCGCAAAATCCAAGCATATCCACGCTCCATTCCTTTGAAAAAGGGCTCGGTCATGTCATAGATGCGGCCATGGCCGGGCTTTTTGCGGTGCAAGACCACGTTGAGCACCGGCGTGATCGTGAGGGACACAAAGGCTGAGATCAGCACGGCGCAGGCCACGACGATCCCAAATTCCCTGAACAAGCTACCGACAAAGCCTTGCAAGAAAATCACGGGCAAAAACACGACCGCCAGTGTGATCGAGGTTGAGATCACGGCAAAGAAAATCTCGCGGCTGCCCTCCAAGGCCGCCTTGCGGATGGGAAGGCCGCCCTCCAGCTTGCGAAAAATATTCTCCGTCACCACAATCCCATCGTCCACCACGAGCCCGGTGGCCAAGACGATACCCAGCATCGTGAGGATGTTGATGGAAAATCCGGCGGCCCACATCACAAAAAAGGTGGCGATCAGGGAGATGGGTATGTCGATCAGCGGGCGGATGGCGATCAATCCATTCCTGAAAAACACCAAAATCACCAGCACCACGAGCACAAAGGCGATGATCAATGTGTCCTTGACCTCGGCGATGGATTTTTTGACGATGCGGGTATTGTCGATCAGGACATTGAAGGTGATATCGGTCTTGTTGGCTTCCTTGATCTCGTCCAGGCGGTCGTAAAATTCATTGGCGATGGCGACGTAGTTGGCGCCCGGCTGCGGCACGACCGATAGCCCCACGGCATTGACGCCATTCAATTTCCAGCCTTGCTCCAAGACCTCCGGCCCCGTCTCGACATCGGCCACTTCGCTCAGGCGCACGATTCCCCCAGCATCCTCCTTGATGATCAATTGCCTGAAATCCTCCTCGGTGCTGAGCCGTCCCATGGTGCGAATGCTGAGCTCGGTGGCGTCGCCGTAGATCTTGCCCGCCGGAATCTCGACATTTTCCTTTGCCAGGGCCGTGCTGATATCGGTGAAGGCAATGTTGCGGGCGCTCATCTCGTCGGGTTTGATCCAGATGCGCATCGCGTAGCGCTTCTGCCCAAAGATATTGATCGCGCTCACCTGGTCGATGGTCTGGAAACGTTGCTGGAGCACGTTTTCGGCATAGTCGCTCAGTTCCATCAGGTCCTTGCTGCGGCTTTGCACGGCGAGGATGATGATAAAATCGTTGCTGGCCTCGCTTTTGCTCACGACAGGCGGCGCGTCGATGTCCTGCGGCAGGTTGCGCTGGGCTTGGCTCACTTTGTCACGCACATCGTTGGCGGCATCCTCCAAATCGACGCCCAGGTTGAACTCGACGGTGATGTTGCTGGAGCCGACCTGGCTGCTGGAGCTGATCGAGCGGATGCCCGGGATGCCATTGATGCCTTTTTCGAGCGGCTCGGTGATCTGGCTCTCGATGATGTCGGCATTGGCGCCAGTGTAGACCGTGCGCACGTTGATGATCGGCGGGTCGATGGCAGGGAAATCGCGCACCGACAAGAAGTAGAATCCCACGATGCCAAACAGCACGATGAGCAAATTCATCACCGTCGCCAAGACCGGCCTCTTCAGGGAAAGCTCGGAGATGTTGCGGGTCGAATTGCCTTCCTTGGGGGTACTGGGGCTGCTCATGGTGCGGGATTGTCCTCCAACTGCTTCACTTCACGCACTTTCACCGGGGCATTGGGGCGGGTGAAAAGCACGCCGTTCACGACGACCGTGTCGCCGGGGTTGATCCCGATCTTGACTTCGATGAGGCGGTCTTGGCGAATTCCGGTTTCGACGGGTACAAAGACGGCTTTTCCGCCTTTCACGGTGACCACCTTTTTGCTCATGGCGTCTGGGATGATGGCATTGGTGGGGATCATGACGCCGCTCTTGCCGCCGCCAAAGCCGAGGTAGACCTTGGCAAAACTACCTGGATTGGCCTGATGCCCAGCGAGAATGGCCCGCACCTTGAGGTTGCGCGTCTGGCTGCTCAGTTGCGGCTCCACGGCCGAGACGATGGCCGTGACCCGCTGGCCTTGGCTCAGTTCGGTGGAGACCTGTACCGAGTCGCCGGGCTTGATGTCGAGGCTGTATTCCTCTGGAATGCTGAAATCGATCTTGAGTTGCTGCACCTGCTGTAGGCTCGCGATCGTGGTCGCGGGCGTCACGTAGGCGCCGGGGCTCACCAAGCGCAGGCCCAGGCGGCCGGCAAAGGGCGTCTTGATGACCGTCTTGTCGATCAGGGCTTGGGTATAGACCATGTCGGCCTCGAGGGCTTGGACTTGGCCTAGGGCGATGTCGTAGTCGGCTTGGTTGATGCCATTGATGTCGAGCAGCTTTTTGAGGCGGGATTCATTTTGCTGGGCAAGGGCGAGCTGGACTTTGGATTTGTTGAGTTGGGCTTGGAGGTCGGCGTCGTTGATGCGGGCGATGATGGTGCCCTGGCCGACATTGGCGCCCTCTGGGACATTGAGGTAAACGAGGCGACCACTCACCTCGGGGTGCAATTCCACATATTCATTGGCCAAGACCTCCCCATTCACCTCAATGTCGGCACTCAGCACCTTGGGTTGCGCCACGATCACGTCGACAATCGTCGGCGGTTGGCCACCTGCGGCCTTGGGAGGCTCTTTTTTGCCGGAGCAGGAAGCCAAGCCGATCACCAATCCTAGGCACAGGAATTGGGAAAAGCGCAAAAATGGCCTTCTCAGAAATCGCGTTTTGGGTTGATTGACCACTCGTCCAAATCTATTCGGTGAAGTTAAGTAATGTGATTGACCAATTTGAGAAAGGATTGTTTCAATTTAGAGGAAATCTGCAACATTTAATGGCAGCATCGCAAATTAAATTTGCTTTTTGGAAATTATATGCGCATTTTTGCACCACTTGCAATGGAAAAATGACATTCGGATGCCGCCATCGGCAATCCGCACCCTCTCAGAAGGTTTTTTTGCTCAACCGCTCACGCTTTGGATGTCGTGCAGGGTTTTCAATTGCTACATTTTGTAGCCGAGGAGGCCTTGCCTGCGTTTGGAAGCGCGCGCAAAACTCAAAACAAAAATTGTATGTCAAAATCCGCTCAAGACAGAAAACTGCAGGTCCTCGGGACCGAAGTCATGATCTCTACGATGCATGCCGAGGACTACATCAGCCTCACCGACATGGCCAAGTACCTGCCCAACAGCCATATCGTGATCGGCAATTGGATGCGATCACGCAACACGATCCAGTATTTGGGGATCTGGGAAACGATTTACAACCCGAATTTTAAACTCATCGAATTCGATGAGTTTAGGATGCAATCCGGCGACCGCACATTCACCCTCAGTCCGAAGCAATGGATCGAAAGCACCAACGCCATCGGCATTGTCTCGAAATCTGGGCGCTATGGAGGCACATTTGCCCACAAAGACCTCGCCTTCAAATTTGGATCATGGATTAGCCCGGAATTTGAACTCTACCTGATCCGCGACTACCAATTGCTCAAAAGCAAGGAAAACGACGAGGCACAACAGCAATGGGACTTCCGCAGGTTTCTGGCCAAGGTGAATTATCGAATTCAAACAGACGCGATCGAGCAATACCTGCTACCACTGTCCAACCTTCCCAAGGATAAGCATGCCATCGAATTTGCCCAAGAAGCCGACATCATCAATCTCGCGCTCTTTGGCATCACTGCAAAGCAATGGCGCGAACAGCAGCCCGAGGCGGCCAAGCAAAGTGGCAACCTCCGTGATTCTGCGTCCCTCATCCAGCTCACGGTGCTTGCAAACATGGAGTCGATCAATGCTATTCTCATCCGAAACGAGCTTTCAAAGGCCGTTCGCTTGGAGCGTTTGAGGGAATATGCCAGGTCACAATTCGAGACTTTGCTCAAGGATGCCAAGTTGCAGGCGCTCTCCGCTCAGGAAAGAAGGCAACTGAAGAATGATTCTATGCTCCTCTCTGGAAAACCATTCTTGCCGTAATGGGCAGAAACCCTCCGTTAGCCGTCTGTGGGGCAGTTATTGATGGCTCCCAAAAATTTTCTCACATTTTCTCACATTATTTTGAGCTGAAAATTTGCAGTGAAAAGGAAGATGAATATCTTTGTGGCCCGAAATAAAAACGGTCTTGGCCGATCGTCTAATGGTAGGACAGAAGTTTTTGGTACTTTTAGTCAGGGTTCGAATCCTTGTCGGCCAACAATAATCGCTCATGGCCTCCGAAGTCAAAATATTTTCAGGAACTGCTTCCACTTATTTGGCAGAAGAGATCGCGGGCCATCTCGGCAAGAAACTAGGGGCCATCACGGTCACACGGTTTCAAGACGGGGAAATGGAGCCTTCCTACAATGAATCAGTCAGGGGCGATGTCATCTTCTTGGTGCAATCGACTTTTGGCTCGGCTGAGAACTTGATGGAGCTTTTGTTGATGATCGATGCTGCGAGGCGTGCCTCTGCAAAGTCCATCATCGTGGTGATGCCTTACTACGGGTATTCGCGGCAAGATCGTAAGGACAAGCCGCGTGTCTCCATTGGAGCCAAGCTTGTCGCCAACTTGTTGACGACCGCCGGCGCAGACCGCATCGTGACGATGGACCTCCATGCAGGGCAGATTCAAGGGTTTTTTGACATCCCACTGGATCACTTGTACAGCATCGGCGTGTTCTTTCCTTATTTGGAGCAGCTCAATTTGCCCAATGTAGCGGTAGCAGCCCCTGATGCGGGCGGCGCCAAGCGAGCCCGCGAGTATGCGAGCTTTCTGAAATGTGACCTGATCTTGATCGACAAGTTCAGGGAGCGGGCAAATGAAGTGGCGTCCATGAAGGTGATCGGTGACGTCAAAGGCAAAAACGTCTTCATCATCGATGACTTGGTCGACACGGCAGGCACATTGTGCAAGGCGGCCGACCAGCTCATGGCAGAGGGAGCAACCTCAGTGCGCGCCGTGGTCACGCACCCGATCTTGTCGGGGCCGGCCTACGAGCGCATTCAGGATAGCAGCCTTGCCGAACTGATCACCACCAACACGATTCCATTGAAAATGGATTCGCCAAAGATTAAGGTATTGTCTGTGGGCCCGATGTTGGCCAAGGCATTTGATAAAATTACAAATTTCGAGTCGATTAGCTCACTCTATTATCAATGAAAACAATTCAATTGAAAGGCTCCGTCAGGACTGAAACTGGCAAAGCCGCCATGAAAAAAATCCGTCGCGCAGGTCTCGTACCGGCAGTGATTTACGGCCAGGGTGAGCCAGCTCCAGTAAACGTGGACTACCAAGCGCTTACGAAGGTCTTGCATTCCCCTGAGACCTACGTTGACGAGCTCGACATCGACGGCACAGTTACCAACGCAGTGGTGCGCGAAGCCCAGTTTCATGCTGTGAACGACCGCGTGCTGCACGTGGACTTCCTCCGCGTGACTGAGACCGTACCGGTCGAGGTGGAGTTGCCCATCAAGCTCGTCGGCACATCTGTGGGTGTGCTCGGTGGCGGTCGCCTCGTGCCGATGCTCCGCAAAATGAAGGTCAAGGGCTTGTTTTCCAATCTCCCTGACAGGGTCGAAGTGGACATCACCAAGCTGGAAATGGGTAAGACCATCCGCGTAGGCGAAGTCCAAATCGAAGGCATCAACATTACCTCACCTGCTTCCTCTGGCATCGCGATCATCGAGATCCCACGTGCTGTGAAGCAGGCCGAAGAAGCCGCCAAGAAGTAATCTTCTAGCGATTGCTGAAACTCATACAAGAGAGCTGACGGTGCAAACTGTCGGCTCTTTTTGAGTTTTAATGGCTTTTTCCTACCCCTATTCCTCGCCATGGGCTTTTTTAGACTGTTTTCCCGCAAAAAACACAACGATTCCCCCGACGAAATGAAATTCTTGATCACGGGCCTCGGCAATCCTGGCGCAGAATACCGCAACACGCGCCACAACATCGGGTTCATGGTGCTCGATCGCCTAGCCGAAAAAAATGGACTGAGTTTTGCCACCGATCGGCTCGGCGACACCTGCATCCTGCGCCACAAAGGCAAGCAACTCGTGCTGCTCAAGCCCTCGACCTACATGAACCTGAGTGGCAAGGCCGTGCGCTACCACTTGCAGAAACATGGCATCGAGCAAAGCAACCTGTTGGTGATCACCGACGACCTCGCGCTGCCATTTGGGAAGATCCGCATACGGGCCAAGGGATCGGGCGGCGGTCACAATGGCCTCGGCAATATCCAGGAAGTGCTTGGAAATGAAAACTATGCCCGTCTGCGATTTGGTGTGGGGAGCGAATTTGCCAAGGGCGCACAGGTCGACTATGTGCTCAACGATTTTCCGGCAGAGGAAAAGGCGGCATTGCCCGCGCTGATCGACAAGATGGGCGAGGCGGTGATTGCCTTCAGCACGACCGGCCTGGAGCGCACGATGAATTTTTTCAACAGTTGAGTTGCAGCAATTGCGAAGGGAAGCCGTGAGCGACCCTCAATTTTCTCCCGGCATGTAGAGCGGGAAATCATCATCCTCCTCGATCTCATAAGGCACAAAGACGAATCCGCCCTGGGCAGGCAGCACGACAAAGATGCAGGCCCGCTCCTCTGGATCGCCAAAGGTCTCGATGAAATCTTCCAGCTTGTCTTTTTCGACCACGCCTCGCTTCACAAATTCCTCGAGGATCGAGACGTTGTAGTGCCAGTTGAGGTGGTCGTTTTCCTTGGTAAGAAAGGGCTTGCCGATGCTCACCACGTCCTGAAAGGCCACATAGACCGGAAATTGGGAGATTTCCTCGTTGATGACGTGCTGCGAGAAGGCCCTCATTGTCGGGCCGATGATGAGGATGTCGCTCCTGATGGCTTCCAAAGCTGGATTTTCTGACAATTCTGATCTCATGTTCCGAAAATATGACTGCGCTGAATTTACAAGATGTCCAGTGACCCCAAGCCCTCGCGCACGATCTCGATGTCGTCGTCGCCGCGGCTGCAATCGATGATCGTGCTCACGTGGTTGCCACCCAGGCCACCATCGACCATCAAATCGACCCGCTTGCCATACAGCTCAAAGATTTCATCGGGGTCTGTCGGGTAGGCGGAGCCTGTGTCGGGAAGGCTCGTCGTGAGAATCGGTCGACCGAGCCCGCGCACGAGGGCAAGCGTGATCTCATGGTCCACGATGCGCACGCCGATGGTCTTGCGGCGTGACTGGAAATGCTTGGGAATGTTTTTGGAGGCTTCCAAAATGAAGGTATAGGGTCCGGGACAGCCGCGCCGCATCAATTTGAAGACCCCGTCGCCGATGTGGATGGCAAATTCGCTCACCGTCTTGAGGTCTGGGCAAATGCAGGAAAAAAGTGCCTTGTCGGGATCGATCCCCTTGATTTGGCACACACGCTCCAGGGCCTTCTTGTTTTGGATGTCGCAACCGAGCGCATAAACCGTGTCGGTCGGATAGATCATGATCCCGCCCTGCTCCAACACTTGCACAGCCTGCTGTACAAAACGGGGTTGAGGATTTTGCGGATGAATTTCGAGGCGGATTCCCATGTGGCAAATATCGCAAAAAAGCAGCACTATCCACGATGGCTCGCTGGCCACCCACGCAATTCGACGACCCATGCCGACTCGCGTTTGGTCGTATCAGCAACAAATCGGCCTTCTGAGAAAAAAACAGCTTGCGATGGAGATTGGAAGGAATGGAAATAAGTCTTAGATTTGAATGATTATTGCAATACACGTACTGAAAATGAAGGGAATTTCACGCATTGTTCTTGGTCTCTTGATCCTTACTTCGCTGTCAAGTGGCGCTTTTGGACAAAAAGGTCTCAAGCTGGGCATCGTGGCCTTGCCGCAGACAACCTGGATGCTCAACAAAGAGGACAGGACTGTTCCCCAAGACCAATTCAAATACAAGACGACCTTTGGCATGGCGGCAGGGCCTAGCTTTGGCTACAACTTTGGCGACGGGCTTGGATTCAAGCTCAACTTCATTTACTCTGCCGAGGGCCAGAAATACACCAATTTCAACAGTGAAGGCACGCTTGTGAATCACACCCGTCGCCTGAACTACATGAAGATCCCCTTGTTTTTCATAGCCGCGAAATACAAACAACGACCATTGAATTATCGGCATCATCCCAGCGCGT
>JANMIM010000615.1:0-3077 GCA_031375795.1 Bacteroidota bacterium | reverse complement strand
AGAACTTCCGTTAGAACCCCTGTTAGAGCTTTCCGTTAGAACTTCCGTTAGAACCCCTGTTAGAGCTTTCCGTTAGAACTTCCGTTAGAACCCCTGTTAGAGCTTTCCGTTAGAACTTCCGTTAGAACCCCTGTTAGAGCTTTCTGTTAGAACTTCCGTTAGAACCCCTGTTAGAACTTTTGTTAGAGCGCCCCTTGGGGCCACACCGTCAAAAACTAAAACCTGTAAGGTTTTTTCAGGACGGTTCAACTCACCTGTTGAAAAATTCCCGACCCCCACAACCCACAATTCCCGAAATTTCCCGCCATGCGTATCCCCCTGAGCGAATTTGAGCAACATGTAAGGCCCGAGCCACTCGAGCGGGGGCTGTCGCTGTATGAACAAGGCATGGTCGAGTCCATCCGTGGCATGGGCGACGGGGCCGTGGAGGCGGTCCTGCACGATGCCGATGGGTTGTGGCATCCCGGCATCAAGATCAAGGACGAGGCGATCGTGATGAGTTATTGCAACTGCGGGCAGACGGGCGACAGCCTTTGCAAGCATGGGATCGCTGTCGTATTTGCCATGGAGGCCGGGCAATTCAAGGAGGGCATCTCCACCAAGTCGGGCAAGGTCCCCAAGGAAAAGACGGTCGGCAAGCGTGGCCGTCCCAAGCTCGATGAGGAACCCGTAAAAAAGGCACCGAAGGCCAAGCCCGCCAAGCCGCCCAAGGCCGTGAAAACAGCCTCAGACATCATCGCCCGCGTGCCGCATGAGGAATTGGTCGCCTTCCTGCTCCAGGAGTGCAAGCTCGACAAGAACATCGAGCTGCGCCTCAAGGCCCACTTTGCCGACTTGCTGCCCGCCACGACACCCGCTGAGGTCGAGAAGCGCATCAACGAGACCATCAAGGCAGCCATCGGAAAAAGTGGCAAAGTCAACAAAGGATCGATGGGCGTCCTCGTCAAGCGCCTCGACGAATGGGCCAAGGAAAGCGGCAGGATGCTCGAAGCCCAGCACTTCGACACTGCATTTACGGCAAGCCGTCTGGTCGTGCAGGCGATGGTCGACCTCGGCGATTCCCCGCATGCTGTAGACCAAGACCTCAAGGCCCCCCTCAAGACGGCCGAAAATACCCTGATTGGATTGGGCAAGGCTACGATCCCCGAGCAGATGCGCGCCTACATCTTTGCCTCGATACTCGTTGGACATCAAGGCTACCGCCGCAACATCAGCTACTTGCGCCTAGCCTCCCAGATTTGCCAAGGTGCCAAGGAGTTTGCCGACACCGAGCGGTTGTTTGCCCTATACCACGACGACATTCCGCACGTCTCGCAAGCGCATCATGAAATGGTGCGGCGCGTGCTGGGTCAGGCGGCAGCCGATGAGTTTGCCAAGAAACACGCCAATTCCCGGTACTTCCTCATGCAGGAAATCGATGCCGCGCGCAAAGAAGGCAATTTACAAAAGGCACTCAAATCCGCACAAAAGGGCCTCAGCCTGAACACCAACCATCCGACACGCCTGGGGCATTGGGTGAATCTGGTGGACGAAATACTCGCTGAGATGGGCGATGTGGACGGTCGCGTCGAATTGGCGTTGCGGCTGCACCGCTTGGGTTACAAGACCGTCAAGGTTTCGCTCAAATCGATCACCGAGGTCGCTGGCCGCGAAAGATGGATTGCCGAGCGGGCCAAGCTCTTGCAAGACCTCGACCCCAAAAAGCAAGCCCAGCAGGAATTGATCCTGCAATTGTATCTCGTGGACCAAGACATGGATGGATTGCAGGAGCTGATCATGCGCGAAAAGCTCAATGTGGTCGTGGTCTGGGCCGCCAATTTCTCGCGACGCCTGCCAGCCTTGTTTTGGAATGTGATCACCACCACGATTGAAAAGATCGGCGGGCAAGACAAGAATGTCACCGAATATCAATGGACCGATCTCATCAGGCATCTCGTACGCATCAAGGGCAAGGAGGCGACGACGAAGTTTTTCAGGGAGGCCTGCGAGCGGCATCCCCGTAGCTTGGTGCTACAGGCCACCTTGGGTTCGCTGCCCATCATGACCCGCTACATGTATGAATACGATTGACCATGGTCCAATTCATCCTCTACGTCCGGGACCAGTCGCGCAGCCGTGATTTCTACGCTGCAGTACTGGATTTGAAGCCTGTCCTCGACGTGCCGGGCATGACCGAGTTTGAATTGTCGGCAGGTTGCAAGCTGGGTTTGATGCCAGAGGCTGGCATCGCAAAAATCCTGGTTCCCGTGATGTCGCATCCATCGCAAGGCCGCGGCATCCCGAGGTGCGAGCTCTACCTCAAGGTCGCCGATGCCAGTGCCATGGGGGCACGGGCGCTCGCTGCCGGAGCCCTGCAAGTGCAAGCACTCCAGCCCATGGATTGGGGGGACCGTGTGAGCTACTGGGCAGACCCCGACGGGCACGTGATCGCCGTCGCTGAATGAGCATGCGCCAAGGCCCGCCACGCCGCTGCAAGTCCTTGATAGCGAAAGCGAAGGAGGATTTTTTCAAGGGCAAGAGAAACAAAATCCGCACATTTCTTACATCAAGCCCCCATTTTTTCTAGGAGAATTCAAAATGAGCCCCTTGGCATGGATTCCAAATTCCTTGTACAGACGTTTGATCCAACCGTGCATTCCCTTACGATTTCAAAGGTATGGGGCAGGTTTGTCTGCATACCTATCACATACCTCCAGTAAAAAACAAGCCGCTGACTTGCTAAGTTTGGCATGCAAATCGTTGACGACCACTGGATAACTTCAAAGAATATTTATTGCGATTCTCGGATATTTTCCTAATTTAACTATCTCTTGCACTTGTTTCTTTGAATCAATGTCATTTTGCGGTCGTTGTTCGATCGATTTCCAGGCCGCATCGGCGGCACATTTTTCGGATCGTATTTACTCTCACCAAAGCATTTTTTATGAAAGCTCACCTCCTCAGCCCCGTAAAGATTCCGCTTGCACGGCTTGCATCGGCCAAGGTGCCTTTTGCACCGGGAATCTACATCCTGTACCGCACCAACATGGGTGCCCCCGCCTTCATCGGCCGTGACGATGTGCGGTTGTATGACAAGT
>JANMIM010000492.1:0-5774 GCA_031375795.1 Bacteroidota bacterium | reverse complement strand
GACGGGGCTGGGCATGTGCACCTTGGCCATTTCGGAGACCTTCTTGGCGAGGGCTTGGAAGATCTGCCAGTCGCTTTTGCTTTCCCAGACAGGCGGCACGGCTTCAGACAGCGGGTGAATGAAGGAGTGCATGTCGGTGCTGTTGATGTCGGCCTTCTCATACCACGAGGCGGTCGGCAGCACGATGTCGCTGTACAAGGCCGAGGTGTCCATCCGGAAATTGATGTCGATCACCAAGTCCATCTTGCCTTTGGGGGCAGCCTTGCGGAATTGGATGTCGTGCACCAAATCCTCGGCGACTTCGTCGGCGATCTTGTTGTTGTGCGTGCCGAGGTAGTGGTCGAGCATGTATTCGTGGCCTTTGGCCGATGACATGAGCGCATTGCCCCGCCAGATGAACCAAACCCTGGGGAAGCTCATTTCGGCGTCGGGATCCTCGACGCAATAGGTGAGGTCCTTGGATTTGATCTTGCCAAGGATGTAGTCCTTCATGCCGTTGTCGTCGGTCGCGCCTGCAGCCTTGGCTTCTTTCACCAGCTCCAGATTGCTTTGACTGAACTGCGGGTAGAAGGGCAGCCAGCCGTTCTTGACGGACTTCACGGTCCAGTCGGCGCTGTGCATGTTGGCGAGGTGGTTGTCGGGGGCGCTGTTGTAGTAGCGTTGGTTGCCGTCGTAGCGCCATTGGTCGCTGTGGATGTAGTGCCAGATGGGGCCCTGCTGCAAGCGCGCGGCGCCTTGCCAGTCGCGGCCGGCCATGATGTTTCCCCAGCTCTCGACGGGAGCGAGCTTTTCCTGGCCCACGTAGTGGTTCATGCCCCCGCCGTTGCGGCCGTTGCATCCGGTGAGCATCTGCGACATGATCGCCGCGCGGTACATGAGGTTGCCATGGAACCAGTGGTTGATGGCCGCACCCACGATCACCATGCATTTGCCTTGGGTGATCTCGGCGGTCGATGCCCATTCCCTGGCGAATTGGATCACGGTCTTGTCGCCAATGCCCGTGAAGATCTCCTGCCAGGTCGGGGTGTAGGCTGCATCCTTGTCGTCGTAGGAAGTCGGATATTCACCCGCCAAGCCCCTGCCGACGCCATATTGGCCCATCGTGAGGTCATAGACGGTGGTGGTGGCAATCTTGCCGCCACCGACGGTGTCGATGTAACGCACGGGCACACCGCGCTTGGCTTTTTTGTCGAGCCCATATTCCACAAATTCCACCTGCACCACGCCGTCGTGTTTGTCGAGGAAGCTCAGCTCTGGATCGTAGGCTTGGTCGCTTTCGCCATCCTCGTATTTCATGTTCCAGTTGCCCTTCTTCTCGTCCCAGCGGTAGCCCATCGTGCCCTTGGGAGAGACCAATTCGCCAGTCGCTGCGTCGAAATTGAGGAATTTCCAGTCGCCGTTGGTGACATTGCTGTATTTGGCGACGCGGTTGGCGCGCACCATGCGGCCGGGCATGTAGTGGTCGCCCTCTTGGATCAATTCGACGACGAATGGGCAGTCGGTGTAGCGCTTCACGTAGTCGATGAAGTAGGGCACCTTGCGGTCCACGTGGTATTCTTTGAGGATCACATGGGTCACTGCCATCCAAAACGCGCCGTCTGAGCCGGCGTGGGCGGGAATCCACTGGTCGGCGTGCTTGGCGACCATGCTGAAGTCGGGCGACATCACGACGGTCTTGGTGCCGTTGTGGCGGGCCTCGCTGAAGAAGTGGATGTCGGGCGTGCGGGTCATGCCCAGGTTGGCACCCATGGAGACAATAAACTTGCTGTTGAACCAGTCGGCGCTTTCGCAGACGTCGGTTTGCTCGCCCCAGATCTCGGGAAATGCATTCGGCAAGTCGCAATACCAGTCGTAAAAGCTCAGGTTCACGCCGCCCATCAATTGCAGGTAGCGGGAGCCGGCGGCATAGCTGATCATGGACATGGCCGGGATCGGGGAGAAGCCCACGATGCGGTCTGGTCCGTATTTTTGCACGGTATAGAGGTTGGAGGCCGCGATCATTTCCAAGGCATCCTCCCAATTCACCCGCCTGAAACCGCCCTTGCCGCGTGCCTGTTGATAGCTCTTGCGCTTGGCGGAGTCGTTTTGCAGATTGGCCCAAGCCTGCACGGCATCGCCGCCGGCCGCCTTTTTCTCCTCCCGAAATGCATCGAGCAATGCTCCCCTGATGATCGGGTACTTCACTCGGATGGGGCTGTAGAGGTACCAAGAGTAAGAGATGCCCCGCTGACAACCGCGTGGCTCGTAGGGCGGCAAGCCTTCCTCGAGCAGCGGGTAGTCGAGTTGCTGCATTTCCCAAACCACGATGCCGTTTTTCACGTGGATGGCCCATGAGCAGCCGCCCGTGCAGTTCACACCGTGGGTACTGCGCACCACCTTGTCATATTGCCAGCGGTTGCGGTAAAATTCCTCCCACTTGCGGGTTTGGGGCGAGATAATGTCTTGAATCCAGCTCATAATCTGTGGATTAATGTTTTTTCAAATCGATGATCAACGTATTTGGCGGTCATAGATGTCTTTCTTGACCGAGGTCTTTTTGCGTTTGAACCAGATCGCACCGATCAATCCAAACCAAACGAGAATGCCCAATCCGCCACCTGCCAGGAGCAAGGTATGGTCGGGTGCAGGCTCTGAGGGGGCCACGGTCTGCTCGACATCTTTGAAAAATGCGGTGAGCGCGATGACTTCAGTGGGGTCGAGCGGCTTGTTGCGGTAGGCGGTGGCCATGGCGGGGAAGGGTGTGCTGTTCAGGATCGGTGGAAGGCCAGCCTCTCCGAGACGAGCAAAGACATGGGTCAGATCCTTGGCGAGCAAGCCGCCGGGTGTGACGCCGGGAGCAGTGACGTTGTGGCACGAGATGCAATTGGGGCCACCGTTGATGAAGGAGACATTTCCCTCGAAGAGTTGCTTTCCGAGCGCGGCATTCAGCACAAAGGCCTTTTTTGCGGAATCAGAGAGCACAGTGTCCTGCGTCACCTTCGCAGGTGCCGTCGGATTGGTTGCCAGTGCTAGACTATCGCTGGGGGCGATACTGTCTGCCTTCTGACTGTAGCCCCATTGTCCTGCTGTCAAGACCAACAGTGCCGAGAGTATTTGGAGTCGATTGCAGGGTTTCATAACCTAAATTTTATGATCTATTTCATTTTATAGACAAGACAAAGTTGATTTCCCAAACTTGTTTATAGAATGATGTATATCATAAATATTAGAGCGATTCATCAGTTTTGCAATTCAGGTGCCCTATAGGAGAGGTATTGCCTCTCATCTGGAGCCGATTCGTGAACGGGAGGACGTCGCCGATTTTGCAAGGATCGGATTCGCTGCAACAACTAATTATTGATGAGTCGATTGCTTGAATCTGAAATAGAGCGAATTGTGGTCGAGCACAAGGTGCAGGGTGGGGGTTGGTCGTACAAGTTGTTGGATTGCATGGGCTCGTTGTTCTCCAATCCAGGTTGTGGGCAAGAACAATAAATGATATATATCATTTATATGCCAGCCACTTCATTGCTGTTTATTTCTA
Source organism: Bacteroidota bacterium (assembly GCA_031375795.1). Lineage (GTDB taxonomy): Bacteria > Bacteroidota > Bacteroidia > J057 > JADKCL01 > JADKCL01. The sequence continues at coordinate 2,251 of JANMIM010000492.1, read as the reverse complement.
ATGCGCCAATTTATTAATATGATCGAACGCATATTGTTTGAGGCAAGCCTTATGAGGCAGTGGGTGTCCCTTGGAGCAGTTAGAATTCCCATTCCAACCAAAAACGAACCCCCGTCGCAGTCCAAGACTGTGACGGGGGCTAATAATGTCTAATGTACGACGATCCTACCTGCGGCGGCCCTTGGGACCCTTGTGTACGACCACGGCTTTGGTGCCGCCACGGGGGCCTTTGACGACGGTGACACGGTTGGCACGGTAGCGGTCGCGGGCTGGGCGGTTGCGGTTCACGACGACGACCGAGGTACGGCGGTGAGGGCGGTAGATGCCGTGGGCGACGACGACCCGGTGCGTGACGACGACGCGGTGGTGTGCCCTAAACGGTGCGCACACGGCGTAGTGGCGGCGCCAAGGGACCACGCGCCAAGGACGCCAAACCGCCGGATAGTGCCTCCAATGCCAGGGCGACACCCATGGGCGGTAGGCGGGTGCGTACACAAAGCGCACGCTCGACCATCCCCAGACATTCACGACGATGGCGGGCGCGACGATGAGCTCAGGCATGGCTGGGCCGCGGCCCTCGGTTTTCACGTCTGCCTCGGCGTCGCCGGGCTCCACGATCACTTGTTCGCCATAGAGTTCCTCGTCCCCGAGGATCTGGATTACGGCAGAGGCATCGCCATTTTTTTCCAATTCGATGACGGCGACGTCTTGCGACTCGGTTTCACTCACGGCGACTTGCAGCACAAAGGCGTGGGCAGTGCCCTCTGCGAAGTCCTCGACACGGATGTAGTCGATCTCGCCGTCTTGGTTCAGGTCGAGGTTGTTCACGCCCCGGGCCTCGGTATTGATGCGCTGCTCAAAATCCTCGATCGAACTGGCATCCTGAAATTGCTGCAGGGCACCGGCGAGGCTGAAGTTGTCGCCGGGCAGGCCCGTGCTGTCTTGAGGGTTCACTGCGTCTGCTCCTTGCGCAAACGCTTGCCCGCCGATGAGGCCGAGGCAGATGAGAAGAGAGAATAGATGTTTCATGTAATTGTGGGTATTTGAGGCTTGGACTTTGGGTTTGGGAAAAGGTTTAATGGGGAGTGGGACAATTTTGTTGTAGCCCACCAACCGGGCATTGTATCAAAGCAATTTGGTTGATACTGTGGGCGAATGTGTTAAATTCGGTCTCCCAATCAATAAAGTCACGATGTCAAACTTGACGATGTTCAAACGGCTATTTTTCATCCTGCTTACAGTCCTGCCAGTCTTGGTTCGCTGCCAGATCTATACGGATGAAAAAATCATGACGTCCCCGCAAAGGTTGTTTCCAATGGCTGTGATTCCGCTGGCAGATTCGAGCTATTTGGTACCAGGGCTCACGGGCATCTTTGACGAGTGGTGTTTTGTCAAGACCGACAAGTATGGGCACGCTACGGGAGGCTATCACACCAACATGCAAAGTTCGACCAATTATTATCCACACGCTTTTGGGACTAGGGATAGCGGTATCGTATTTCTCTCGACGAGGCAATGGGGAGCAATCTACCGTGGTTATGTGGCAAAGGCTGACTACAATGGCAATGTGCTCTGGATGGATGAATTCACCAATTTGAATTCCGACCAATTGCGCATCACCCAGGCGATCGGTTTGGACAGCGGTGCCGTATTGGTATCTGGGATCCAAGTACCTGGCTACAAGGCCTGGATCGCAAAGCTCAAGGCAAATGGTCAAATCTCCTGGGCACATGCCTACACCAATCTTGACAACAGCGAGGTGTACCTACGGCGGGCCATCGGTGGTGGATTTTACGTGGCCGCCAAGGGAACCTATCTCAAGATCGGTCGATTTGACCAATTTGGAAATGCCCTATGGATGAAACAAGAAACTACGGCCACAAGTAGTGCGTCCTTGTTTGGCTTCGACCGCCTGCCCGATGGCAAATTGGTGGCTGGGTTGGGAAACGCTTCCTTGGGAGGCACGGTGCTTTGTGCTAGGTTTGATACCTTGGGAAATGCATTGTCGGTGACCCGCGTAAGTGGTTTCGGCAACGGCAAGGGAGCGATGACTGTGTGCGACTCGTCGATTGCGATGGTGATCCAGACATCCAATACGGGCGTGAAACACGACATCGTTACATTTAGCCATGGCGGCATTCCATTGGGCCGAACGACGACTCCCCATACCTATTTTTCGGGCAATCTCTTTGTAGGCATTTCGAAATCTCCCTTTGGTGCCGCTGTCGCTTTGCCGACCCTACAGGCCATG
>JANMIM010000464.1:0-2177 GCA_031375795.1 Bacteroidota bacterium | reverse complement strand
CGGCAACAACAATGTACAGATTCTGGGCATGAAGTCCGAGAATGATTGGATCCTCTATGCCCCCTACCCCGACAAGACGATGCTGCGCAATACACTGGCCTACGAGCTCTTTGGCCGGATGCAACATTATACGCCCGGCACACGGTTTTGCGAGGTGATCCTCAATGGCCAATACATCGGCGTCTATGAGATCCATGAGCGGGTGAAAATCGACAAAAACAGGCTGGCATTGCCCAAACTCGATGCGAACGATGTGGCCGGCGACTCGCTCACGGGCGGGTATATCGTGAAGGTGGACAAACAGACGGGAACGGGAGGCTCCAATTGGACGTCGCCGCTCAATCCCAATGTCTATTTCCAATTTCACGACCCCGAGGAGACCGAGCTGGTGCAGGCGCAAAAATTCTATATCCAGCAGTTTTTCACGGATTTTGAGTACGCGCAAAACGGTCCCAATTTTGCCGATCCCATCGTCGGCTACCGCAGGTACATCGACGTGGGTTCCTTCATGGATTTTATGATCATGCAGGAGCTGGGCCGCACGGTCGACGGCTACCGGTCGAGCTGTTTCCTGCACAAGCAACGCGACAGCTATGGCGGGAAATTGAGCGCCGGGCCGATGTGGGATTTTAATTTGAGCTTTGGCAATGCGGATTATTGCGATGCCTACCTGGCCTCGGGTTATCAATACGACTTCGGGACGGTGTGCCAAGGCTATGTGCCCGAGGTGCCGTTTTGGTGGGCGAAATTCATGCAGGATCCGCGCTGGCAGCGGGAATTGCGCTGCCGCTGGGACTTCCTGCGTGAGGGGCCGCTGCACATCGACTCGCTCAATGCCTGGATCGACAGTGTGGCCGTGGTGCTCGATGAATCCAAGGAGCGCAATTTCCAACGGTGGCCCATCCTCGGGGTGTATGTGAATTGGAATTATTTTGTGGGGAATACTTATGCGGAGGAAATCAGCTACATCAAAAGTTGGATCTCTCAGCGCATCAATTGGTTGGATGCCAATCTGCCTGCATCGCCTACGGTTTGCAATTCGCCGGGCGCGGCCGATATTTTCCTCACGGAAATCAATTACAACTCCTCCCCCACTGCCGATGCGGGCGACTGGTTTGAATTGCACAATGCGGGCAGCGCGGCGGTGGACTTGGGCGGATGGCGGTTCAAGAATGAGAATCCCGACAACCTGTTTACGTTTCCCACGGGCACTGTCATTCAGCCGGGTGGCTACCTCGTGGTCTGCTCCGATACGGGGGCTTTTCATTCGATCTTCCCGACCATCACCAACATCACAGGCCCTTTCAATTTTGTCCTGAGCAATGGCGGGGATGCGATCCGCATTTGGGATGGATATTATGCAGCGCAGAGCGACATGCAATACGACGACATTGCGCCTTGGATCATCAGCCCCGACGGTGGCGGCTATACACTGGAATTGCTCAATATCCTGAATTCCCCCAACGACCCTGCGAATTGGTTTGAAGGTTGCCTGGGCGGATCACCGGGCGGCCCCTGGGTGCCATGCCCTGTCGGGATCGCAAATTCCTTTGCGGATATTGCGGTCAGGGCGTACCCCAACCCCTTTGACCAGCAACTCAGTATCTCGTTTCCACAGCAGGAATTGGAGCCTGTCACGGTCACCGTCGTGGACATGACGGGTCGACTGCTGCTCACCGAGACCGTGATCGGCAGCCACAACCTCCAATTGTCGACAGCCTCGCTGAGCCCGGGGTCGTACTTGGTGCGTGTGAGCACGTCGCAGTGGATGCGGTCGATGCCTGTGGTGCTGCTGCGATAGGCGACCGATATTGTGATTGGTGGGCGTTGGCAAAACGATTGCCCAACTTGTGCTCGGTCTTGATTACAAGCATCCAATGCCGCCGGTGGATCGCTGACCTCCAAAAATCATGGCCTTCAGGAACCTTTCAAGTTCCCCGTGTTGCCGAAGGATCCTTTCAGGATGACAATGCATTATGAATCTTGGCGTCTTCGACGCTATTGTTAAGGCACTTGGCCGTCATCCTGAAAGGACCTTTGGGCAACACGACATAATATCTGGAGGCATTAAAAACCAAGGCACCCTGCAAAACGATCTGCTATTGGCAATCATCCAGATTTTAGCCCCCCCAAATAGAAACCACCCAAAGAACCCCCTTCAAAACGCTGGAAACGCC
>JANMIM010000463.1:0-6456 GCA_031375795.1 Bacteroidota bacterium | reverse complement strand
AGGTAGGCGGTCATGACCTCGGCAAAAAAGAGGTGGTCGTGCGTCATCGTCGGCGTGAACCAAAAAAGCATGAGCATGCCCAGGTACAAGGGATGCCGGACGACTCGATAGGGAAAAGGCGTTTTTAACACGGGCTTTTGCGGCACCTGGTCCCTGATGATCTGGATCAAGGAGCGAATGCCAATCAAATCCAGACCGTCCATTCCCAACAAGGACACGCCCATCACGGGGATTCCGAGCAGCGCGAGCCCCAAGAGCAACCATCCCCACACGGTTCCACCCAAGTCATACAATGGCGGCGCGCTTGGGGACCAAAGTATCGAGAGAATGAACAGCATGAAGCCCGACAACATCACATAAAAGCTGCGTTCCAGCTCAGCCGGCATCAACCGGGCCATCACCAGCTTGAACCCTTGGCGTGCCATCAAACTGTGCTGCAGCCCAAATCCCAGCAGCAACAGAAGGTTGAGCGGCATGCCTCCTTGGAAGAGGTACCACTCCTTGAACGTGCCCGGAAATAGGAAGTCCCACAGCATCAAGGCAAATGCAGCCAACCCCATGCCCGCCACGATGACTGCAAAGACCGCAAACTGGACAAAAAGAAGCTTCCGCATGAGACCAATGACTATTCGATGCTTGAAAGTAAGGCAAATTCGGCGGGGATGCAATGGAGGACGGGAGGAATGCCCGATTCCAAAAACCAATCAGCCGCAATCCAAGCCTCCGATCCCCCACTCCACCTGCAACCAGCGGTCCATTCCCTCAAAATCTGAAGGCGCAAACCACTTCAGGTCTTCATAACGCCTGAACCATGTGAATTGCCGCTTGGCATACCGCCGCGTATTGCGCTTGATGAGCCTCACGGCTTCCTCCAAGTCATATTCCCCCTTCAGAAACCCGACGATCTCGCGGTATCCCAGCGACTCGAGCCCTTTGCAATCCCAGCCAAATCGCCCAGCGATCGCTTGCGTCTCAGCCAGGAGGCCGTCGGCCAGCATCTGGTCCACCCGCCGCTCAATCTGGGCATAGAGTTGCTCGCGTGGCAGCTCCAAGCCCATCTTGACGTCCACCCACGGATTTTGCCGCGTCTTCTCCCCCTTCCGAAACGCCGAGATCGGCATTCCAGCTGCCCGCCACACCTCCAAAGCCCGGATGATCCGCGCAGGGTTGCGTCGATCGATCACGGCCCACGTCTCAGGGTCCACCTGCGCGAGCTCGGCTTGCAATGCCCCCAATTCCCCCGCCTCCAAGGCTGCATTCAGCCCCAGCCTGATCTCCTCGGGTATCGGCGGAATGTCGTCAAAGCCTTCCCAGACCGCCTGGAAATACAGCCCCGTGCCGCCCACCATGATCAGGTTTTCGTGCTTCAAAAACAGCTCAGCCGCCAGCAAATCCAAGCGTCTTGCAAATTCCCCCGCATTGAAGGGCTGGTCGGGCGGCAGGATGTCGATCATCTCGTGCCGCACCGCCTTTCGCTCGGCCAGGCTTGCCTTGCCGGAGCCGATGTCCAATCCCTGGTACACCTGCACCGAGTCTGCGGAGATCACAGGGCAGCCGAGCCCCTGCGCCAGATGAAGCGCATAAGCCGTTTTGCCGACACCCGTCGGGCCTACGATGGAGATGAGTGCTGCCATGAGATGCGCAATTTGCCTAGTGAATATTCAAAATTCAAACACTATATTTGCCCACCGCTAGAAAAGGCAAAAATCGCCCTTCTTGCGTCGTTTTGGCCATTTGTTTGAAAATAATTTTGCATTTCCATGAAAACTGCACTCGTATTTCCAGGACAAGGAGCGCAAGCACCCGGCATGGGCAAGGCCTTGTATGAAAACTCAGCCGTCGCCAAGGCCCTGTTTGACCAGGCGCCAGGCATCTTGGGTTTTGACATCGCCAAGATCATGTTTGAAGGCACCGAGGACGAATTGAAGCAGACCTCGGTCACCCAGCCGGCGATTTTCATCCATTCGGTTGCAGTTGCGATGGCAGGCGGATACGAGGCCGACATGACGGCCGGCCATAGCCTCGGCGAATTCTCCGCGCTCGTGGCTGCGGGCGTGCTGAGCTTTGAGGATGGGTTGCGTTTGGTCCAGATCAGGGCGAATGCGATGCAAAAAGCCTGTGACCTCAGCCCCAGCACGATGGCGGCCATCGTGGGTTGCGACGATGCGACGGTCGAGCAGGTCTGCGCCAGCATCAGCGAGGTCGTGGTCCCCGCCAATTACAACACCATCGGCCAATTGGTCATTTCTGGCTCCGAGGCCGGGGTCGACCTCGCCATCGAGAAGTGCAAGGAAGCCGGTGCCAAGATCGCCAAGCGCCTCACCGTGAACGGAGCCTTTCATTCCCCCCTCATGCAGCCCGCCGCCGAGGAACTGGAAAAAGGCATCCGCGCCGCCAATTTCAACAATGCCCGCATTCCCGTCTACCAAAACTTCACGGCACTGCCCGAGACCGACAAGGAGCGCATCAAAGCCAACCTCATCGCGCAGCTCACCGGCCCCGTGCGCTGGACCCAAACCGTGGAAAACATGGTGAAGGACGGCTGCACGAAATTCATCGAATGCGGCCCCGGCAAGGTCCTCGCGGGCTTGGTCAAGCGCATTGACCGCAGCCTTGTTACCGAGAATTTTGAATGAGGTAAAATGAGGTAGCAGGTAGAAGCTAGGAGGTAGCAGGTGCTGCATACCTACGACCTTCCACCTGCTAGCTACCACCTTTCATTCATTTTCAATTTTCCATTTTCAATTCTCCATTAAAAAAAATGAAGCCCGTCCTCCGCTACGCCCCCAGCCCCACCGGTCCGCAACATGTCGGCGGCCTGCGCACGGCCTTGTATTGTTACCTCCTGGCCCAAAAGCTGGATGGCGAGCTCATTTTGCGCATCGAAGACACCGACCAAGGCCGTTTTGTGCCGGGCGCAGAGGAATTCATCGTGCGCGCCATCGACTGGCTGGGCATCACGTTCACGCAGGGCGTGCATGTGGGTGGCCCGCATGCGCCCTACCGGCAGAGCGAGCGCAGTGCCTTGTACCAGGCCTATGCCAAGCAATTGGTCGACGCTGGGCAGGCCTATTATGCATTTGACACGGCGGAGGAATTGGAGGAAATGCGCACCAAATTGGAGGCGAGCGGCCTCGACATCCGTGGCTACAACTATGTGACGCGGATGAGCATGCGCAATTCGCTCACCTTGCCTGCCGACGAGGTGGCACGGCTCGTGGCCGCGGGTACCAATTGTGTGGTGCGCCTCAAGGTGCCCCACAAAGTCGACATCCGCTTCCATGACGAGATCAGGGGCCCACAGCACTGGCACAGCAGCAACGTGGACGACCGCGTGCTCCTCAAAAGCGACGGCTTGCCCACATACCACCTCGCCAACGTGGTGGACGACCACCTCATGGGCGTGACGCATGTGGTGCGCGGCGAGGAGTGGCTCAGCTCCACCCCTACCCACGTGCTGCTCTACGACGCCTTTGGCTGGCGCGACACCATGCCCAAGTTTGCCCACCTCGCCCTGCTGCTCGGCCCCAATGGCAAGAAACTCAGCAAGCGCAATGCCGACCAGTTTGGCATACCGATCTTCCCCTTCAATTGGTTGGATGAGGCCTCGGGGGAAATCTGGGAAGGCTACAAGGACTTGGGTTACCTGCCCGAGGCCCTGCTGAACTACATTGTGTTTTTGGGTTGGCACCCTGGGGGCGAAAATGAGATCTTCTCGTTGGCCGAGATGGTCGAGCTTTTTTCGCTGGAGCGCTGTCACCATGCCGGTGCGCAGTTTGACATGGCCAAGCTGCTGTCTTTTCAGGAACACTACCTGCGCACCAAAAGCGACGCCGACTTGGCAGCACTTGTGCGCCCGAGTGTCGAGGCAGCCGGCTACAAGGTGACCGACGCCTACCTGCAGGCCATCGTGCCGCTCATGCGCGACCGCATCAGCTTTGCAAATGAACTCGTGGCCAAGGGAAAATTCCTTTTTGAGGCGCCTACCGTCTACGACGCAGGATTTGCCGCCAAGAACTGGAAGCAACAAAGCATCGACTTGCTCCGGGAGTTTCTGCCACGCTTGGAGGCGCTGAGTCCCTGGAACACCCAAAGCGTCCACGATCTCTTTCATGCCTTTGTGGTGGAGAAGGCCGTGGGCATTGGCAAGGTCATGGCACCCTTGCGGTTGGCGCTCACGGGGGTTGCTGCCGGGCCGGGCTGCTTTGAGATGGCCGAGGCATTTGGTCAGGCAGACACCTTGCGCCGCATACAGGCGGCGGTGGACAACCTGCCGCCCCAGTAAAAGGATTCTAAATTTGCAGTAACCATCGGCGATGGTTGGCGTATATTGGCAAGATTCACCCTACCGCGATTCCCTTGGCGAAAGACATACGCAAGTTCATCAACTACACCAAAGAGGCCTTTTTTTGGCCCTTTCACTTGATCGGCATGGGGATCATGGCCCTGATTGCTGCCGTAGGCATGGTGCTGATGTACAGCATCTTCAAGTTTGACGTTCTTGGATTCGGCTTTGTCTTTGCAGGATTGGAAATGGTGTTTCTGAGCCTCATCACCCGCAGCAAGCGGTTCAGGAGGGCCATCAACATGAAGTACCGCTCCGAGCTGCAAAGTTATTCCTATGTCGCCAAGCTCACGGAGTACTACAACATACTCAGCGCCAAGAGCCAGCGTCGGTTTGAGGAATTCAGGTTGCGCTTGGCTGAGGCGAAGCAAAATTACAGCAAGCTCAATCAGCGATTTCCTGAGATCCTGCTGCAATACCAGGAGAAGATCGACATCCTGCAGCTCAACTACATCCGGCTGCTCACGACATTCGACCGATTTCCCGACCTGCTCAGGCAAGACGATCCCGTGCACTTGAAGCGGCAAATCGAGGAAATCAGGGGCAGCATGGGCGATGACTCCACCAAGCTGCGGGAAATCAAGGAAAAACGCATCGCCTTGCTGCAAGACCGCATCCGCAATTTCCATGGCTTGCAGGAGAATTCAGAACTCGTCTCGGAGCAATTGCGCACGATCGAGGAAATGCTCAAATACCTGATCGAGCAACCGCTGGCGGCCAAGACGACAGAGGGCACGAGCCTCATCGACAACCTGCTGAGCGAGACGAGCGAATTGCACAATACCTTGAGCCAAGTGGAGGAAATCATGCGGGCTGACCTGCCTGAACCCGACTATGGCATGGCCAGCGGCAGTTATGACCGCAATCAGACCTTGGTGGACTAGGCGAGCAACTGTTCTCGGATTCGCGTCGTTTTCAGATTCATCTTGCCCTTGTTTTCCTTGAGGCCGTCGGCATAGTCCCGCAGCAGCAAGAAAAAATCCAATTGGTACATGGTGCGCGACAAGATGTAGTACATCTCCACAAGCTCATCGTCAATGAATTCTGACTTGGCGCCTGGATTCTTGCGAATGATCGGCAGATCCTCATTTCCCAGCAGAAACAGGTCCGTCATTTGCCGCAAACGACCCTTCATCGGCATCCATTCAAAATAGGCAGGCCACTTGTGGCGCAGGTGGAGCAACATCGCCAGATAGATGCCAGCCTGCTCGAGTACATCGGCAGGGGATTGCCGCTCGCCTTTGCTGTGTAGGAAGTTCGCCTCGGCCCCCAACACATTGATCACATCCCTGACGGCCTCAGAACCGATGCCCTCGGTCTCCAGAAAAAACCAAACGGTGTCGCAGACGGGCCTGCGGCTGTCGCCCTTGCCGGTCCAAGCCACCATGTTTTTGGGAAGGTGATCGTTTTTCAGCTCCCAGCTTTGCACCGCAGCGAGGTAGTGGGAATACAATAGGATCATCCGTGCATCGGCCTCGACGCCTGTCATGGACAGCAGTCCCAGAGACAATTGATGCTTGAGTTCCGGCCATTGTAGTCCAAAATCCGTGGGCGCACCCAATTTGTCAGAAAACGATGCGAGCGCCGGGAGATTGATTTGATAGCGGGCTCCCAGCAAGATTACACTGCCCGATTCAACCGGCGAATCGGACAACATTGCGCGGAGTTCGTGAATGTCGGAAGGCATTGGCTATTTTTTGGCCAATAATAGTCAAAAATACGTGACGTGATTCTTATGCTCGAAATTTGCGACCGTTGATGATTCTGGCTTATTTTGCGTCGAATAATTCACCCAATACCCCACTGGAAATGGCTGCATACATCTACGAAACTCTCTTGCTCGCCGTCGAAGGCGAAACCTTGCTGATCACGATCAATCGCCCAGAGGCCATGAACGCCCTGAATTTCAAGGTGATCGACGAGTTGGGGCAGGCCATGGATCAATTGGCTGGCAACCACAGCCTCAAGGGGGCGATCATCACGGGTGCAGGCAGCAAGTCCTTTGTGGCGGGTGCCGACATCGAGGGCGTGAACAAGATCCCTGCCGAGGAAACCGAGGCCTTCAGCCAGCTTGGGCAGGCAGTGTTTTTTAAGATCGAGCGCTCTTCCAA
>JANMIM010000453.1:0-5070 GCA_031375795.1 Bacteroidota bacterium | reverse complement strand
CCGGCTTCGGCTGATTTTGGTCTGCCTTGTTTTCCTGGTTCTTTGGCGAGTCGTTTTGGTTGTCCTTTTGCTTCTGCTGATCTTGATTCTCCTTTTTCTGATCCTGCTGCTCCTCTTTCTGGTCTTGGTTTTGATCCTGATTTTGATCCTGCTGCTGTTGCTGCTGCTGGATTTTGCGCTTGATCAATTCATAGTTGTAGCGCGCCAATTCGTTGTCGTGGTCGAGCTTCAGGGCGTCCTTGAAAGCCTTGAGTGCCTGCTCCAGCGGACTTGCAGGTGCGGCATCGCCCTGCTGAGGGCCAGGACCGCCAGCTTGAGGTTGCGTTGGCATCTGACCGGGCATGCCGCCTGCACCTTGCTTGGCGTCGGCAAAAATGCAGCCCATGTTGTTCCAAGCCCAAGAACCCATCTGCGGATTTTCCTTGGCGGCATTGGTCACTTTCCCAAAAAAGGAGGTCGCCTTGGCAATGGAATCCAGCTTGAACCAACATTGTGCAATGTTGAAGTTCATGGCAGGGCTCTGACCAGGATAATTCTCGATCTCAGTGCTGAACCCCGCTGCAGCCTCGGCATACTTCTTGGCATCATAGGCCTCGGTGGCCTTTTGCACAATGCTCGGTGGCCCAAAAAGCCAACCCAAGAACATGATCGCCAACAAACCTCTTCGCATATCGCGTCTTATTTCAATTCAAAAATAGGCAATTTTTCACTCAACCGCGCTTGCCGCTGCGGCTGGAGCCAGAAACCGGCATCCAAAACAGCGTGATCATGAACAACAAGACTCCCGCTCCCAGAAACCATTGGTATTGATTCACCTCAGACAAACGACTCTCGCGGTTGAGTTCCTGTGACGACAACAACTTGATCTGGTCCAAGATCGGGTCGAAGTTGTCGAACTGATCGTCGATCGTGAAGTATTTTGTACCAAAGCTCGTGGCAAGGTCCTGCAAAGTCTCGTCCTTCAATTGCGAAATGGCTGGGCCGCCACCTTCGGCTTTTTTGTAACCGACCTTCTGGCCTTGGCGGTATTCGGGGACCTCTGCACCGGTATAGGTACCCACGCCCACGGGAAAGACGGTGACATCCAGCCGCTTGAGTGTATCGACCGCGTAGGCAAATTTTTCACCGAAGTCCTCACCGTCGGAAATCAACACGATTGACCGGCTGCGCTTGCGGTCAGGTTCCAAGGAATCTGCGGCAAAACGACGGGCGGCAGTCATCAAGGCAGACCTGAAATTGGTGCCGCTGTTGCTGAATTGTGCCGTGCCCACGAGGTCGAGGAAGAGGGTCGACGCATTGAGGTCGCTCGTGAGTGGGCACTGCACGTAGGCATCGGATGTGAAGACGATGAGTCCGACGCGGTCGCCCTCCATTTGCCCGATCATTTTCTTGAGGTCACGCTTCACCTTGGTGAGGCGCGTGGGCTGTATGTCTTCGCAATTCATCGAGGCCGACACGTCGATCAAGATGTAAACTTCGCGTCCCCTGATCGGAACCTCCTGCTCGGTGCGGCCCCAATAAGGACCCAGCAATGCCACCACAAACAGCAAAAGCGCCACTCCGCGCATGACCAGCTTGACCTCTGGCAAGAAAAACACCGCGTCCCCTGGTCCAAACCAGATTTGCATGGCGCGGTTGCTCTTGAAAAAGATCACCCCGATCATCACCAGCACGGGGATGATCGCCAGGAAAAATGGCCAGTAGCCGGGTGAGATAAGAAATGACTTGAGAAAATCGATCATTTCCCTGCCTCCCAATTTGTATGAATCCCTGAAATCTGCATCACGGTGCAAAAATATTGGCTGGGCGCTTTCTTTGCAAGGTAGGACAGCTGTTTATTCATGGCGCAGTTGTGGATCCAAGACGTCGCGCAGGCCCTCGCCCACGAGATTGAGCGAGGTGATCGTGAGAAAAATTGCCAATGCAGGAAAAACCGACATCCACCATGCAGACCGCGAACTCTTAGCTTCATTGAGCAATCCGCCCCAAGTCACGACATTGTCGGGCACCCCGATCCCCAAAAAGCTCAGTGAGGCCTCCAACGTGATGGCGCCGGCGATCCCAAACGTCATCAATACCAGTACCGAAGTGAGACTATTGGGAACGGCGTGCCTGAAAAGCACACGCAAATTGCTGAATCCAAGGGCTTGGGCTGCCTCGATGTAGGCCATGCTGCGCGTGCGCAGCATCTCGGCCCGCATGAAACGAGCGACACCAGACCAGCCGAGCAATCCGATGATGATCATTACAAAGTAGACATTTTTCTTCTCCACCAATGCCATCACCGTGATGATGAGCAAGATCGTGGGAATCGTGGCGTTGATCTCCATCAACCGGGAAATGATCACATCCACCCACACATAACGACGCCGCCCCAGGATGGGCATGCGCCCAAAGGGTCTTGCAAGCTGGATCATGACAAAGGTAATGGCGGCCATGATGAGCACGCCGAGAAACAATTGCCACAAAAAAGCCGTTGCGCCACGCTCCAATGCGTCCCGAAAGGCGTATGACCGCACCTGGAATCCGTAGAAATACCCCAAGACCAGGCCGATGAGCCCCATGCCGATCCCGGCGGTGCTCATTTGCAGGCGATGGTCGCCAAAAAATCCTGCAAATGCGCCGATGATGATGCCGAGGATGCTGGAGATGCCCATCGCCATGAAGCCGATCGTGAGCGAGATGCGCGTACCATGGATGAGACCGCTCAACACGTCCCGTCCATCGCGGTTGCTCCCTAGGAAATGCCTGAGCTTCCAGGACTTGACCTTTTGGGGGCCAAATGGGCTAGAGAAACGCTGGTTGTTGTAGTCGATCGTGTGGGGCATGTACCGCACGGGAGGCCAGATCGCCCAGCGGTAGTCCATCTCCCTCCAATCTTGGTTCATGAGTTTTCCATCGCGCTTGTAGAGCCCGATGTCGCTGAGGTAATCGCCAAAGAGGGGAAACTCCACGGTGCCTTCGCGGTTGCAGACCAATGGTTTGTCATAAGCCAGAAAATCTGCAAAGACGGCCACCAATGCAAGAAAGACCAAAAACCGAAAGGCCATCATGTGGACCTTGTTTTTGCGAAAACGCTGAAAGGCATGCGTCCAGAAACCCATGTTGCGGCTGGCCAGCACCTCATCAGGCTCCTGCCCATCCATCATCGGTGGCTTGTCTGGCGACTCCTTCATTTGGTTTCAAAGCTAATGCGTGGATCGGCGAGGGCGTAGAGGATGTCGGCCACCAGTGTCCCAAACAAGGTAGCGAATGCAGCGATCATGAGCGTGCCGATGATAACAGGATTGTCCCTGCTCCCGATGGCTTCGGTGGTGAGCAAGCCCATCCCCGGGACCGAAAAAATGAACTCCGTGATCAAAGCGCCGCTCACGATCGCGGGAAAGAAGCCTGCCAGCTGTGTGATCATGGGCAGCAACGAATTGCGCAGGGCGTGGCGCCACACCACGGTCCTCTCTGGAAGGCCCTTGGCCCGGGCCGTGCGAATGTAATCCAAGTTCACGTTTTCCAACATGCCGCCCCGCAACTGCCTGCTGGTAAAGGCGATACCGTGATAGGCAAATATCAAGGTCGGCAAGACGAGGTGGTAGGCATAGTCGCTCATGCGGTACCAAAAGGGCCACTGCTCTGCGCCGTCACTGAGGATGCCGCTCGTCGGGAAAATCTGGTAGTAGTCGGGATTGCAGAAAAAAGTCATGGCCAGCATGGCCATCACAAAGGTGGGCACCGAGTTGAGCATGAAGAGAAACACGGTTGTGGCGCGGTCCTGCCACATGTTGCGATTTCTCACCGCATACACTCCAAGTGGGATCGCGATCATGTAGGCGACGGCATAGCTGAGCACGCCCATGAACATCGTCACAGGAAGCGCCTCTGCGATCATGTCTCGCACCGGCCGCCTCGGCGAATTGTAGGACCTGCCAAAATCCAAGCGCAGGATCCCCATGAACCAGGTATGAAACTGGTTGCGTAGGCCATGGAAATGCAGGCTCGGGACATAGAGCCTCCAAAGGCCCTGTTTTTGCTGTACCGCCGCAAAGGCGGCATTGACGGCAAGATGTTCAGCACCAAAGGAATCCCTGAGCATGGGAACGGACTCGCACAGCAAATCCAAATGCGTGAGCCGGTTCACGATTTCAGATTCCGAGGCGACGGTCTTCAATTCCTCCAGGTCTCGCTGCGCCGTCAAGATCTTTTGCTTTTCATCACCCGTGGCGGGCAGCTTCGCGATCGCCGCGATGCCTTGCTCGACGGTGTGAAAATACCGCTCGATCGCCACCCAGTCGCCAAAGGTGCCGATCATCTCCGCCAGATTCTCCCGCTCCTTCAAGTCCAGGATCCGATGCAGGGTATCTGGGTAGGCCAATGAACTCAAGGAAAGGTAAAACGTCGGTTGATCATAGCCTTTTGACCGGCTGATCCTGCTGTACTCTGCGGTAAACTCCTCGGTCGTCATGTTGTTGCCAGCGCGGAAATTGCCCTCCATTTCCTGCCTCACGGGATCACCCGGCACATTCCGACTGATAATGAAGGAAATGAGCAGGACGGCAAAAAGCGTCGGAACTACGACCAAAAGACGTCTAGCGATGTATTTCAGCATGCGTGCAGCAGCGCCAATGCTATTTGAATTTTTGCTCAGCCAGCGGAACCCAAAATTCATACGGCTTGTAGCCGGGTCTGATCATCGTCGGATTGGCGTGGCGGAAACGCTTGTGGATCCAGATGCGCTCCGTGGGAGACATGATCGTGATCATCGGGAGTTGCTCAATCCAGATGCGCTGAAACTTGTGGTACAACGGTGTGCGGTCCTCTGGCTTGATCGTCTGCCTGATCTGCTCGATCAGGGCGTCGGTCGTGCTGTCCCCAAAGCCAAAGTAATTGCTGCCATTGTTGGCCCAGTTTTCGGTGGCCCAGACCTGCTTCAGGTCTGTGGGCAGGGGCGAGGAGCTGAATCCCATGCCAAACATATCGAAATCATGCTCCCTGATGCGGGTCGTAAGGGTGCTAAAGTCAATGCGGTTGACCTCGATCGCCACACCTGCTTTTTGCGCTTGGTCGGCGATCATGCGC
>JANMIM010000447.1:0-1313 GCA_031375795.1 Bacteroidota bacterium | reverse complement strand
TCCTGGTGCTGCTGCTCATGAGCTCGGGCGTGCAATACCTCGGCGGGCTCTTTCCGCTCTCATTTTATGTGAAGAGCCTCAATCACTATGGCGCGGTCATCTCGGCGGCCTACAATTGGGAGGGCCTGCGTCAGCTCGGCGTCTTCCTGCTGAACAATTTCCCGATATTGATCCTGCTCCCGCTGGCCTTGGTGCTGGGTCGCCGCACCCAGCAGTCATTTTCCCGCAACGACAAGGCCCTCATGGTCGGCCTGCTCGTCTTTTTGGGTTACCACGCCTTTTTGGTCACGCCCATCATGGGCTATCACCAGCGGTTCTTGTACCCGGTGTGGCCCGCGATCGTGTACCTCGCCTGCAAGAGCCTGGGCATCGTGCTCAGGGCCGCGCCTGAGGGCGGATGGCCGCTCATGAACCAGCGCTGGGGCAAGCCCGCACTTGCCATGCTACTGGCGGTGTGGATGCTGGGCGGCACTGCCCTCAACAGGCCCAGCAACCTGCGCACGACGGTGGGCCACATGGACCTCCACACGGCCTACCACGAGTTGGGCCGCAACAATTGGCCTTACTTGCCTCAGTTTCTGTACCTCGGCGACAGCCTGCGCATTGCCTCCACGGAGCTCGGCATCCTCGGGGCCATGGCGAGCCACAACACGATCTACGACCTCTCGGGCCTGCACGACGGGCAGACCGCGCGCGATGGGCTCGACCCCGAGCGGTTGCTGGTCACCCAGCGCCCAGACCTCATCTACATGCCCCATCCCGACTACCGCGAGATGATCGATGCCATCAGGGCCGAGCCTGCCTTCCAGCAAGACTATGTCGAATTTCCCTCGGAAACCCTGCACACATGGCTGGGACTCGCCATCCGCAAAGACAGTCCATATTTTATTCAGATGGAGCACATTATTTTGGATGGAAAAAACGTTGATGAAGAAACGCTGCCTTGATGACCGCTGAATCGAATGCCAAATCCTCGTCCCCGCCCCGCTGGGGCGTGGTCCTGTACCTGCTCGCCACCATGCTCATCTTGGCACTGGCATTCTTGAGCAAGTTTCATGGCTTCAAGATCTACGACGACGCCTACATGTTTGTGCGCTATGCCGACCACCTGCTTGCGGGTGAGGGCATGGTGTGGAATGTCGGTGCCGAGCGCGTGTATGGCGCCACATCGCTGGCTTATGTCTTTGCGGTCATCCCATTCAGGATGCTGTTTCCCGACAATCCCACGGCCGCCATTTTCTCGAGTTCCTTTTTCTGGGGCCTGGCGTTCCTGGCCTTGGTTTTCAGGCTGGCGCTGGTGGTGATGCGGCCTT
>JANMIM010000412.1:0-3311 GCA_031375795.1 Bacteroidota bacterium | reverse complement strand
AGGTTGTTGGGGAATTCGCTTTCATAGTAAATGTTTTCCTTGCGCTTGTAGACCCTAAGCCTGCGCTCCTCAGAGAGTTTGCTCAGCGCATCCTTGCCCTTGGCCTCGTCCAGGAAGGCATGCAATCCGGCGGCGTCGTTGCTGTATTCCTTCCCCACGATCTCCGCGCGCTTGAGACGGCTCTCGATCGTGTCGATGAGTTCCATCTCGTCGTAGGGTTTTGTGAGGTAATCGTCTGCACCGAGGTTCATGCCCCTGCGCACGTCGCTCTTGTCGGCCTTGGCGGTGAGGAATATGAAGGGTATTCCTGCCGTCTTGGGATCCTTGTTAAGCAGAAATAGGACGGCATACCCGTCCATCTCGGGCATCATGATGTCGCAGAGGATGAGATCTGGGCTCACCACACGCGCCATTTGCACGCCCTCGCGGCCGTTTGACGCTGCCACGACTTCGTAACCCGCAAATTGCAGGATTTCCATCGTGTTTTCCCGCATGTCGGGATTGTCTTCGATCAACAAGACCTTTTTCATAGTTGAAGATGTTGAGGAATTACGAATTTGAATACCGTGCCCACACGGTAGGTGCTTTCAAACCAGATGTCACCCGCCATCAGGTCGAGGTATTTCTTGACAATATTGAGCCCCAGCCCCGTACCTTGGATATTGGTGGCATTTTGAGCCCTGAAGAAGCGCTGGAACATGTGGACTTGGTCGGCCTCAGGGATGCCGATGCCATGGTCGCGCACCGATGCCATGATCTTGCCGTCGGCCACTTGCACCTCGACATCGATGGGCTTTCCCTCCTCTGAATACTTGATGGCATTGGAGATGAGGTTCACGACCACGTTGCGGACCATGTTCTTGTCGATTGTCGACTTTGGATCGCCGGCAAACTTCACATTGATCTTCTGCCCATCCTTGCAGATGCCTTGCATCTCGTCGCAGATGTCTTGCAGCAACACATCGAGTTGCGTCGGCTCAGGGTTGCAACCGATCATGCCGCTTTCCAATTTGTCCAGCGACAAAAAGTCATTGAGGATGCCGGTGAGGTTGTAGACCGAGCTTTTGATACGGTTGTAGTGCTTCTGACGATTGCCTTCATTTTCAGGACCTTCATACCGTACTGCCAACGACAGCGAGGTGAGGATGGTGCTCAGGGGTGTGCGGAATTCATGGGAGGCCATGGAGACAAACCGCGATTTGAGCTCATTGAGCTCACGTTCCTTTTCCAGTGCCTTCAGCATGTTTTGTTCTGCGCGCTTGTAGGCCGTGACGTTGGTCTCCACCAGCAAGATCTGGGTGACGACCCCTTCTGGGTCTCGCAAGGGGACCCCGTGCAGCTCAAATTGTTTGTCGTCGACCAGCATTTCAAAGGTCACATGCTTGCCATTGAGCACCTCTGAAAGGTGCTTCTCGATCGTTTCACGCTCAGTGGGTGCCAGCCTTTCCAGGTAGTTGGTGCCGACGAGCTGCTCGCTCGTCACACCCATCTTGAACAATTCCCGGCCCTCGGCAAACACATAGTTGTAGTTGCGGTCAAAAACCATGATGATGCCGTTGGGGAAGTTTCGCGCGATCGTCGCATACAGGTTGCGGCTCTCGGCGAGTTCCCGTGTGCGCTCCTGCACGCGGCGCTCCAGGTCTTGGTTGAGGTTCTCCAGCTCATGCTCGGCGACCTTGCGCTTGGTGATGTCTGAAATCAGTGCCATCACATATTGCATCCCATCGATTTCAAAGTGGTTGAGCGAAATCTCCACGGGTATTTCAGACCCGTCTTTGCGGCGGGCAGCGAGGTCCATCCCCATGCCCATGCTGCGGCGTGCCGGGCTCTCGAGGTAGGAGTCTCGCCTGCTTGCATGGCTGTGGGCATACCTTGTGGGAACCAAGGTCTCGATCGTCGCGCCGATCAGCTCATCCTCGTTGTAGCCCAGCATATCCGTGGCTCGGCCATTCAAGCGTATGATCTTGCCAGTATCATCCATCACAACGAGCCCCTCGGCAGCTGAATCAAAAAGTGCCTTGCACACCCTTTGAAACTGAAGTTCCTTGACATCAAACGATTCTGTTTCTAGCGCCATCGGGGTTTCCTTTTTCGTTGCAAAAGATTCAATACAACGAAACTTACTCTATTATCAATGAAAGACCAACAATGGCTTGTGCGCATCCAAGGCAAACCGCTTGGTGACGCTGGGATGAAACAACCGGTCAAAAAAGCCCTTGCGGTGCGTCAGCGATGCCAGCAGCTCGATTTGGTTGTCGTCCAGGTAGTCGTCGACCGTGGCGACGATCGTATCGTCCTCTGCATCGACGATGTGGAAAGAAACCTTGTCATAGTGGGCTGCCTTGTTGAATTGATCCCTGAAGGCATTGGCTTGCTCGGGTGTGAGCACGTCGCCAGTGGCGAGCACATGTAGCACATACAGCTCGGCATCAAAGGATTTTGCAAAGTCCGCCATGCGATGGATCATGACCCGATTGACCTCTTGCATGTCTGAGGCATAGGCGATGCGCTTGAAGCCAGTGAATTCTGCATTCTCGGGAATCACCATGAGTGGGCAATGGGCGTCATTCATCACGGCGGTTGCGATGCTTCCCAGCAGCACCCCTGCCACCTTGCCGGCTCCGTGCGTGCCCATGCAGATCATGTCTGCCTTGCAAGCATTTGCCTCGCGAATGATCTCTTCCGAAGCAAAGCCGACTGCGACCACAAACGAAATCTCGATCTTCGGCAGCTTGTGCGTTTCAAGAAAGCTCACGATTTCTCCTGATTGCTGTGCCAAGCGATGATTGGCCTCGGACTCCAGGTCATTGATGGGGTATGTGGCAAATTCGCTGGCTTGCAGCGGCAATTGCAGGCTGTGCACGAGCCGCAAGGTTGCCCCTGTGCGCAATGCCACGGAGACTGCGAAACGAATGGCGTTGTTTGAGCAGCTGGAAAAATCGACCGGCACGATGATGCGCTGAGGAAAGTCCTGGGATCCAAAGTGCGTGGAAACAGCTGCGAGGGATTGGGGAGAGAATTTGCTGAATATCATATTGCCTTTGATGTAGAATTCTATGCAAAGAACTGGCTGGACAGGGCGAGACAAGGTGATTGCGATCAAGGAAAAACCTGATTTTTGTCATTTTTCCTGAACCGTGCCACGTACGTCGAGGAAATTCATGGCCTTGTAAATGCACATATCTTTGGCTCCAAGGCGATCAGGAGGCTATTTTGAGGAATTATGAAGAATATTGCCTCGAAGGTTTTGAAAATCCAATCAAGATGTCCACCTTTGCAGCACTTTTGATAGCGCCTACGCTACGTTAATT
>JANMIM010000349.1:0-1577 GCA_031375795.1 Bacteroidota bacterium | reverse complement strand
GTGGCCGGCGGCTTCCAGGTCCTTCACGATCTTCTTGCGTACGGCAAATCGGTCCTCGCCGATGTACAACTGGGCGGCGTCGCTCATCGTGCCATTGGCGTTCAGCACATCGATCACTTCGAGGTTGTGGCGCTTGCCGATCTCGTAGTCGTTTACGTCGTGTGCGGGGGTCACCTTGAGGCAACCCGTGCCAAATTCCATCTCCACGTAGTCGTCGGCGATGATGGGCACGGCGCGGTTGATGAGGGGCACGATGGCCTTTTTCCCAACCAAGTGCATGTAGCGCATGTCCTTGGGATTGACCGAGATCGCGGTATCACCCAAGATCGTCTCGGGGCGCGTGGTGGCGATGGTCACATACTCCTTGCTCGTGCCCTCGACCTTGTAGCGCACATAGTAGAGCTTGCCTTGCTGCTCCTTGTGGATCACTTCCTCGTCGCTCAGGGCCGTGAGGCCTACGGGATCCCAGTTCACCATGCGCAGGCTGCGGTAGATGTAGCCTTTTTCATAGAGGTCGCAAAACACATGGATCACCGCCTTGTAATAGTCGTCGTCCATGGTGAAGCGGGTGCGCTCCCAGTCACAGCTGCAACCGAGCTTGCGCAATTGCTGCAAGATGATGCCGCCATATTTGTCCTTCCATTCGTAGGCGTGGGCGAGGAATTCGTCGCGAGTGAGGTCTGACTTCTTGATGCCTTGCTCGCGCAGCAGGCGCACGACCTTGGCCTCGGTGGCGATGGAGGCGTGGTCGGTGCCGGGCACCCAGCAGGCATTGTAGCCCTCCATGCGCTTGCGGCGGATGAGGATGTCTTGGATCGTATTGTTGAGCATGTGGCCCATGTGCAACATGCCCGTGACGTTGGGCGGCGGGATCACGATCGTGTAGGGTTCGCGCTCATCGGGTACGGATCTGAAAAATCCGTTTGTTTCCCAGTATTGATACCATTTTTCCTCGCTCTCGGCGGGATTGTATGTCCTCGTGATACTCATCGCATGCAGCCCTTTTTTGGGTGTGCGAAGATACGGAGTATTTGGGAATTAGAAAGGCGGGGATTGCAGACGGATGCAGGACAAAATCGGCACCTGCCTGCAATCCCATCAGAGCCGTTCGTCGGCTCTCCCCAAAATGCTGGCGAGGGCCGACGAACGGTGGTCGACGCCAGTCGCCCCACGTCGCGCATTTTGATTCAAGATGCGGCGCCGCCGAATCATTGCTTGGCGGACAATACCGTTCGTCGGCCCACAAGCGAGGCGGTGGCGAGGGCCGACGAACAGCTTATTTCCACCGCCTGCACCCGCAACGATGCGGGATCGTGCACCCTTGCAGACAGGCTACGGAGAATTTGGCTAAGCTGCTATTTGATCCGACGGCAATCGCGGCAAAATACAGCGCCTGTCCCGCCCTAACGCTTGACAAACCAGTCCCATTCAGAATTTTAAGCCGTTACCCACTTGTGGAAATTGTATGTCCTTTTCATCTTTAAAGGAGGAACTTGGTTATAGGTTAATCATTGCCTGCGAGAAACATCTTATCGATTGGATCATGGAGAGTATGTTGATTGTACAATCATCAAAAG
>JANMIM010000344.1:0-3172 GCA_031375795.1 Bacteroidota bacterium | reverse complement strand
CCCGGTGTCGGCGCTGATCGCGACCATGCGCTGCCGCTCCTGTGCGTCGCTGCAGATCACCATGATGTCGCGGTAGTTCTGGGTCTCGATCTTCGGGATCTTCACCCCGCCAAGCCGCGTGAGCAGGGAGGCCCAGAGCTCGTCGCTCACCGTGCCCTCCTTGAGGTTCATCACATTGCTCAGTTGCGCCGCGCTGATCCCGAGCTGATCCGCGAAGGCGTTTTGGGACAGCGGGCCCATGCGGCGCTTCAAGCCGTCCACGATCAGGGATTTCATTTCAGAATTCATCATATTCTTCCAGTTTTTTAAGTGTCGCCTTTCCCCCGAAGTTCACCCCCTGCGCTTCCGCCCTAGGCACCGGCACGGGCACCGGTTCCTCGATCACGCCCATCGCGGCCATGCGCTTGAGCGTCGCCTCGGCGGCGTTGTGGGCATCCTTGTGCAGGCGCACGTGGCTGATCGCGCCCTTGAGCACCTCCTCGGCGCGGGCGGGGGTCACGGCCCGCTCGTCGGCGATGCGGCGCACCGCCTTGCGGATGCCTTGACGATGTGCGAGCGCCTCGCCGCCATCTGTGTCCATGTCCACCAAGGCCATAGGCACCTTTTTGGGCTGCGCGGCATGTGCCACAAAGCGCCCTGCCTTGTCATAGAGGGCAATCGTTTCCAGGTCGTCGGGATCGTACATGACGGCGAATTGCTCACCGATGTGGTCCATGTAGAACTCGGCGACCTCGTCGGCAGTGCCGCCTGCAGGGGCCTCGTACCACAATTCTTGCTTGTCCACGTCCATGGTCAGGCCACGGTTCGTGAGCTTGAGGGTCTTGGGGCGCTTGACCCAGAAGAGGCGCTGCATCTGCTCCAAGCCCAACTCCCTGCGGCGCGGACTGCCCAGCGCGTAGGCTGCGTCGGGCACACGCCCGGCAAAGGTGCTCGCGTTCCACAAGGCCACAGCAGCGTGGATTTGTGCGATCAGCGCCTCGCGCGTCGGGAACAGGTGGCGGTTCGCCTTGATGTAGTCTTCATTCGCGAGCGTCTCAAAGCGCTTGGCGCGGATGTTGCCGCCGGAGTGGTTGGGGTAGAATTTCAGGATAGACCGCTCGAAATGCGCCCAGAATGGCTCTGCGATCTTGGCGCGGGCATTGCCCACAGCCGTCGGCGTGAGCCTGCCCAGATTGCGCATCCAGTCCATCGTCTCGGCAGCCTTGTAGGCACTGCCGTTGTCGAATTGCAGTTGATGTGGCAGCGAGCCGGTGTTGCGCGTGGCCATGCGGAGCGACTGTCGCACAAGGTGGCCGGTCTCCGTCTCCCCGATGGCGTAGCCCAGCACCCTCCACGAGTTCGCGTCCAGCACCCACACCCAGTAGAGGCGCTTGCCGTCGCGGTCGTAAAGCTCGAAGGGGGTGCCGTCGAGGACCCACAGGTCGTCCGGGTGCGATGGCCGCAGCCTGCGCGTGACAGGATCGTTGGCGTCGCGGAATTCCTTGTCGCTGTGACGGGTGCGCAGGGCAGCGACCCTCACTTCCGCCTTGGCGAGGTGGGAGCGCACGGCGCTCTCACTCATCGATGGCAGCCATTCATGCGTCGTCTCCCTCAATGCCATGTACATGCGGTGGCATTCGGCCACGCTGAAGCGGCGTGGGTCGGCGTACAACGCCTGCAAGACCACGACGGCCTCGCCGGTTGCCTTGCAGGCATTGCGCTTGCCGAACTTGCCACTCACCAACGAGCGCCAGCCCGTCTTGCGCCAGGCGGTGATGCGCTTGCGCAGCCATTCGGGGCTGCTCACCTTCAGGCTGTTGAGGCCCGCCTGTTGGATCGCCAGCGTAGCCGTGTGCAGCAGGCTGGCACGGTCAGGGAAGCCGAGGTCAAGGGGATCGCCTGCGACAAGACCCAGCCATGTCGCAGCCTGCGCGATGTCCACCGCACGGTCAGGGCCGAGACCGGGCATCTCACGCCCGATCTCGGCGGCAAGGATCGCCACTTGACGCGAATGCCGCGCCACAAGGCCGCTCAGGCGATCAACGCTCGCGGCAGAGCCTGACAATAGCGCGAGCTTATTTTGGATGGGCTTCGGGAGGGCGTCGATGGGGACGACATCTTCGCCTAAACGAAATCGAAGAAGCCTCAAAGCTCCACCCGTTACCCCAATTTGGCGTAAATCATCAAGCCGATATGTGGCCTGATTAGTTTGCATTTGCTTCCTCTCCTACAACGGCCTTGATTTCTTCACGTGCTTTTACCAGCAGACCCAAGGCAGCAACGATTCGTTTTCCTAGCTTGGTTGCCTCGTTTCGGCGGCCATATAAGACCGACCTCACCATATTCTGGCTACAGCCCACCACCTCGGCAGCCCGGCTGAGGTCTCCATGTTGGAGCTTGTCGGTAATTTCACTTATTTGCATACCCTTTGTGACTAATCTCGAGTACGAAAATAGTAGGTATAGATTAATTTGTCAAGTAAAAAATAGGAATAGATTATATATGGAAGATTTAGGCCCCAGAATACGAGAGATTCGAAGCCTCTTAGAGTTGAGTCAAAAGGCCTTCGCAAATGGCCTAGGAATCTCTGCGCCTGCTCTTTCAGACATCGAAAGAGGTGTTAATGGCGTTAGTTTGGGGACTTTTAGAAAGTTAGTCAATGACTATCGGGTGAATCCCTACTTCCTATTGAATGGGGAACCGCCAATTATCACCCAGAAATCGGATCAAGAAAAAATTTCCTTGAAGGCCGATACGGAGGGCCTTACCTTGGGAATTTTGGCGGATGGCCTAAAAGCAAACTCGTCAGAGATCCAAGAGCTACGTCGACAGTTTGAAGAAATCAGGGCTGCTTTTCGCCCTGGCCAGCCAACTTAACCATGGACTCAGCCAGAATGGACAGGATGTGTATATCCTCCTCACGATCGGGCGTCATTGTACCTTGCTCTAGAGCAAGAATCTTCAGTGCACGAATCAGCGTTATCGCTGCGCGAGTTGGGTCTTCGATATTGTCAAGTACGCGGTCAATCATGGTCGAATCTGAGCAATGATTTCGTAACGTCAAAACAGCAGGAGACCCAAAACCCACACAGATGACGTGCCTGATTTGATCGCTAACTCACTGATTTTCTAGGAACAAAAATGATGGAAATCGACGAACATAGATTTTTTTGGAGGGCAAAAAAACCTACCG
>JANMIM010000342.1:0-2937 GCA_031375795.1 Bacteroidota bacterium | reverse complement strand
CCTCACCACAAACATCGTCACAGAAATCCGATGCCGCACACTGTCCACCGTCGTGCCAAAGATCAAGTCCTTGAGCCACTGATGACCGTGGGCGCCCATGACGACCAAGTCGGCATCAAACTCCTGGATCAGCTTGGGAATCTGCCGTTTAGGGTTTCCAAATCCGAGCTTGATCTCTGCATCGTAGCCCCGGGCCCGCAATTGTGCCGCATAGTGCAGCAAGTCCTCGCGGTCGGAACGCGTCTCCGAGTCGCCGACGTCGCTGTGCAAGATCCATGCCGCTGCAGACTCCACGATGTGGATGAGCAAATATTGCGCATCCTTGCCGCCGGTGGATATTGCGCTGTTGATCGCCTTGGCATCCATGTCTGAAAAGTCGATGGCGACCGCAATCCGTTTGTAGGTCGGGGCTGCGGTAAATTCCAAGGGCACCATCGCGCCGTGCAATGAGCCTTCTGCCGCGGCCTTGCGGCCCTGAAAGAGCGGCCTGAAGATCAGGTAGAGCAGCAAGACAAACGAGGCCACCACCACCGGCACCACCGTCAGCCACAAGATGTAAGCCGAGTCCCCGGCAGCAAGGATCCATTCCTGCACCTTGCCGATGACGAGCAGCACATTGAGCGTCACGATCACGAGCGCGATGAGCCACGCAGCAAACTTCACCAATGGCTTGATCGCAAATTCACCCATTTTTTCCTTGTCGGATACAAAATGGATGAGGGGAATGATCGCAAATCCAAGTTGCAGGCTCAAGATCACCTGGCTGAAAATCAGCAACTCACCCGTCTTGGATTCGCCAGCGATCGAGATCACGAGAAAGGCAGGCACGATCGCAATGAGGCGTGTGATGAGGCGTCGGAGCCAGGGCTGTATGCGCAAGTGCAGGTAGCCCTCCATGATGATCTGCCCGGCGAGCGTGCCGGTGATCGTGCTGCTCTGCCCCGCAGCGATGAGTGCCACCGCAAACAGGATCGGCGCCAATCGGCTGCCGAGCAGGGGCTCCAGAAATTTGTGCGCGTCTTGAATCTCAGCGACATCGTACATGCCGTGCTGGAAAAAGGTCGAGGCGGCAAGGATCAGGATCGCAGCATTTACAAACAGCGCGAGGTTCAGGGCCACGACCGAGTCGATCATGTTGAATTTGATGGCCGCCCAGAGCCCCTTGGGACTGGGGTCGATGCGCCGTGTCTGCACCAGCGAGGAATGCAGGTATAGGTTGTGGGGCATCACCGTCGCCCCGATGATGCCGATCGCGATGTAGAGCGCGGTGTCGTTGGGGATGCTGGGGATGAAGCCGGTCGCCAGGGCTCCCATATCGGGCTTGGCGAGCACCATCTCGATGAAAAATGCCCCGCCGATGATCGCCACGAGGGAGATGATAAAGACCTCCATCTTGCGGATGCCAAAATTCTGCAAGACCAAAAACAGCAAGGTATCGGCCACCGACAGGCTCACGCCCCAGAGCAATGGTAGGTCAAACAGCAGTTGCAAGCCGATCGCCATGCCCACGATCTCGGCCAGGTCACAGGCCGCGATGGCGATCTCGGCCAGGATCCACAGGCAGAAATTCACAAAGGGCGGGTAGCTCGCCCGCGATGCCTGCGCGAGATCCATTTTTTGCACGATGCCGAGGCGCGCGCTCAGGCTTTGCAGCAACAGCGCCATGAGGTTGGACATGAGCAGGACCCAGATGAGCGCGTATCCAAATTGGCTGCCGCCCGCGATGTCGGTGGCCCAGTTGCCGGGGTCCATATAGCCGACACTGACCAAGTAGGCCGGCCCCATGAAGGCCAGCAACTTCTTCCAGAAGCCTTTTTTGTTCCCCGTTTCCACCGAGGCATTCACTTCTGCGAGCGACTTACTTTGCTCCTCTGTTTTCATCTTGTGGCAAAGCTAGTAATTTTTTAGACTGGTTTAAACTTTTTTTGTGGACGCTTTGAATAAGTATTGATCGCCATTGTTTCAGCCTTCGGGAAAAAGGGCTATCTTCATGCTGATCAATCTCGTTCAAATGAAGAATCTTGCGACCAGCAATGGACTTTTGGGGCTTCGCAGCAGCTTTTTGGGAGTCGTTCTGATCGCCTTGGGGCTTGCTTTTGCCGCAACGCCGAGCCGAGCCTGTAACCTGTCGTCTTTTACCCTCAACAGCATCGTGCCTGCGACGCCCGACACGATCATCAATTTCACACTTTGTATTGGCGGCGGCAGGACGGGGGCGGTTCGGGGGGCAGACAATAGCACCAATAGCTTTGCAATCGTTTTGCGTCGCACAGGCGGGGTCATGACCCCACCATTGAACATCGTTTCGTATTCACCAGCTTCCGTCACCGGCAATGCCACCAATTGCACCATGCCAGCGCTGGTGATGGGACCGAATCTCACCCCTAATGCAATCAATTCCCTCTTCTTTATCGATCCAGGTTACTATGGAAGTGCTCCATGTGTGTTCACTGGATTCAGTTGCGTCAGCTCCACGCCCCTCTGCGGCAATGTTGCCACGCAGTGCATCAATTTTTCTATTCGTGTGAATTATGTCCCAGATTCAATATGTGCCACAGGTATAGAGGGAGGGGGAAACTTTGAGGCCGGCTGTGGTTGCGCGACAATGGGCGCACCATTGCGCAACGGCATTTTGGGCATCATCTGGGGCGAAATTGATGCAAAATTGCTCGGAGACGATGTGCAAGTGTCTTGGCAGAGCCTGAGCGAATCAGGTGAAGGCCGATACCATTTGGAGCGGCAGATGCAGGAGGGGGAATTCATGGAAATCTCCTCCCAAGCCTCGGCCGGCAGAGGCCAAACGCCCCGCCACTATTCCTACAAGGACCCCAGCGCTGGCTTGCAAGGCAATGTGAACGACCGCCTGCGGTTTGTGGACCAAAACGGAGAGTCGCAATATTCCAACGTCGTCTCCCTGGAATTGCCGATCACCACCAA
>JANMIM010000310.1:0-4270 GCA_031375795.1 Bacteroidota bacterium | reverse complement strand
GGCAACCAAGCCTTCAACCTGATGTGGAAGGCAGGATTGATGGTGGTGTATGTATGGTTCTTTGAGCACCTTTCTTTGTGGCAGCAGGGTCGGAATGTGTGGTCTTTTTTGCTGTGCCTGGTGGCCTTTGACTTTTTGTTTTACTGGGCACACCGCTGGGGGCATGAGGTCAATCTTTTTTGGGGTGCCCACCTCGTGCATCATAGCAGCGAGGAATACAACCTGAGCGTGGCCCTGCGGCAATCTTGGTTTCACAATCTGCTCGCGTTTTTCATTTTCCTGCCGCTGCCGATTTTGGGATTTGACCCGGTGATATTTGGTGCAGCGGCTGCCATCGACACCGTGTATCAGTTTTGGATTCACACCAAGGCCGTGGGCAAGCTGCCTCGGTGGATCGAGTTTGTACTCAACACGCCGAGCCATCACCGTGTGCACCATGGCCGCAATCCCAAGTATGTCGACAAGAACTACGCCGGTGTATTCATCGTGTGGGACCGACTGTTTGGCACATTTCAGGCGGAGGAAGAAGAGGTGGTTTATGGCATCACCAAGCCCCTGAAAAGCTGGAATCCGCTCTGGGCCAATGTCCATTATTACGTGGAGCTCGTGCAGGCAGGCGGCAAATACAAACGCTGGAGCGACCGGCTCAGGTTATGGTTTGCGCGGCCCGGCTGGCAACCCACCGAATCTGGCGGTCCACAAGCGGTTGCAGCCCTGAAGGACCAAGACCTGGTCCCCTACAATGCGCGCAACACCAAGGCATTCACGGCCTACGTCTTGGCGCAATTTACCGTGATGATCACGGGATTGGTGGCCCTGATGGGCCACTTCAAGGAACTCACTTGGTATTTTCAATGGGCATTTGTGGCGGTGATCGTGATCACGGGCATGATTTGCGGGGCGATCTTGGAAAATCGTCGATGGGTCCTCGTGGCCGAATATTTGCGGCTGGCCATCGTGATCGTGCTGCTCAATGCCTTGTATTACCAATTGTATGTGGACTGGTTCCTGTACATGGTGATCGGCTCGGGCCTGGGCTTTGTGGTATTCAACTTATGGTTCACGCTGGGATGGGTATTCCAGCGCCGTTGCGTCGTGCAGACAGCTTGAGGGTGAGCGGGCTCCGGTACGGATCTTCGGCGATGATGGCCAGTGATTTGTGGAAAACTCAGGCTGATGAATAGATGCGCCAACGCCGTTCGCCGGCACGGATCGGGTATCACATTCATTCAAATTTTGACGGACAGGCCGAGACCTGATCCAAAATGAACAAACGATGAATTCTAAGCCTCTGTCCTCTGTCGTGGAAAACAACAACCGATTCAGACGTACCTTTGCAGCAGTGATTGTTTGAAGTCAGGGCCTGTCGGCTGAATCTCGGTATAAGTGTCTTGTTGCTCAATGAAACTAGTTCCCAAAATCGTCACCACACTGTTGTGGTCGTTGTGCTTGCTGTGTTTGCATGAAACCTTGGTGGCACAGGGTGCCATCATCAATGAATTTTCCAATGGTCCTGCGGGAAATCAGGAATACTTCGAATTGGTCGTCGTGGGTCCCACTGCTACGCCCAACTGTGGCCCCGTCGATCTGCGTGGCTGGATCTTGGACGACAACAATGGCGATTTTTCCTGCGGCGCATGCGCAGGCACGGGGATTGCGCAGGGACATATCCGGTTTGGCAACCTGCCCGTGTGGAGCGCGGTCCCTACCGGCTCCATCATCGTGCTCTACGACGCCGGGGTGAAAAATCCTAGGATTCCCGCCGATGACCCCAACGACTCCTCCCCTGCCGATGGCGTGTACATCTTGTCCATGGGCCATGCATCGATCGACGCAAGCAGCACACCTTGCGCCTCGCCCAATTTGCCGACCGCTGGCGGCGCCTGCGGCTCCTGCAGTGGCAACAGCAACTATACCGGCGTGTGCTACACCGCCGGCTTCCCCAATTCCAACACAGGCCTGCGCAACACAGGAGACGCGCCACAGGTGCGTCAGCCAAGCGGGGCCTATTTCCATGGCGTGGGCTACGGCACCGTGGCCTCGCTCATCACCGGCGGACCCGACAACCTGCTTGTGGCGGGCGACGGCACTGGTCGGTATTATGGTTTCATGAATACCGTGGACAACAATTTCCGGAGCGTCGCCAATTTCGGGTCGGGCACCGTGGCCTCCAATGGGGAAACCCCGGGCACTGGAAACTCCGCCAACAACATCGGTTGGATCCTCTCCTTGCAGGTCCCGTGCATCCTGCCAGTCAATTATTACAGCCCGCTCACCGTAAAGCCTGGCGAGGGAACCAACCGCTTGCAATGGAGCACGGCCAGTGAAATCAATTCCTCCCGCTGGGAAGTATTGCGCGCCTATACCTTGGAGGAGGGATTCCAAAAAATCGGCGAGGTCGCCGCTGCTGGAACCTCCACAGAAATCCTGCACTATGAGTTTACCGATGACAATCCACAGCAACCCAAGGTTTGGTACCAACTGCGGCAGATGGACATGGCAGGCACCACCGAACTCAGCAATATGGTGCAAGTCGTGAACCGCACGGTGCCAGGCACATTCATCGACATTTGGCCCAATCCCGGCACTGGCATTTTCCAATTGCGTGCAGCCTCGGTCGGATTGCGCAGCCTGCGTGTGATGGACCTCACGGGACGTGTGGTGCTGTCGATGCCCATCGTGCAGGAATTGCCCTATTTCGAGACGGAGTTGGATTTGCGTTTTCTGCCCGCGGGCAATTACCTGCTGCAATTGCAGGGCGACCAGGGTGCGCTGTCGCGCCGCATCGTATTGCAGCCTCGGTAAGTGCGCAGGCGATTGTAGTTTTCCAACGCTTGCGGAGTCGCACGTTGATAGAAAACGCGGATCGATTGTGGTAATCCGACTACAGCAGAGTCGCATGATGATAGGAAATATGCTTATCGGCAACTTTGCCAGTTCTCCGTAATGCCTAAAGGTCCTTTCAGGATGACCCCGTTACGGGGTGAATTTTGGCGTCTTCGACGCTTTCTTTACGGCCCTTGGCCGTCATCCTGAAAGGACCTTTAGGCAACACAACAGAATACTTGGCAGCCAAAGACCTCCGAAACCAAGCCATTCTTGAAAGCGACGGGCTACTGGCAATCAACCCGATAAGCAATATAGAAAACGCGGATAGATTATCGTATTCCGACTCCGGAGGAGTCGCACATTTCAGCTGTTGCAGTTCAAGCCGAATGGTACAGCGATTTCGAAATCGCTTCACATGATCAAGCCTCGTCCTCGGCAACAGGCAGCAAGCGCAAACCACGCTCGTGGTGCCACTTGCGAATCCAGCCGGCGTAGATCCAATGGCGCAGCAGCTCACCTGCAACCACGACGATGCCCCAGGGCCAGTCGAATACCACCATCGTCCGGAAGCCCTCGGCAAATCCTACACGACCCATTTGGACCGGGTAGCGGCCCATCGCCACGAAATAAAGGATGCACTCCCAAGCCACCGAAACCAAATACAACATCGGCACTGCCAGCAGCATGCTCATTGCCAAAAAAGCACCGCGCTGAAACGGAAATGCATTGGCCGCCCACCTTTGGGTGAGTCTCGTCGTCATCTCGCCCAGCAGGAATACAAAAACAACCCACATCACAAACGGCAACCACCAGCCTACCGATTGCTCCAACTCACCGGCACGCATTTGCAGTGTCGGAAAAATACCCTTGGGTTCCAGCACCAACATGTACACCACAAACAAAGTCATTTGCAGCAAGGCATGGGGCCAGAAAGTCGCGGGCATGGGTGGCTCAGCCAGTTTTTTCATCGATGCAAAGCAACAAAAAATCCAGACATCGGCAGCGAGGGTGAGGTACAGGAGTAGGTCCATCTTCACTGGCCCACCACAAAACAACGGGATGAACCGATGAACAATCACCTCGTTTCATGATGCGGCGGGGCCGCATCATTGTTGGCCGGGCCACACCTGTTCCTGGGCCGGGCTAGTACAGGAGCAATAAATTGAATAACTTTGCACCACAAAATCGAATATGAAAATCGTTACACAAGACAGCATCGAGCAGGCCATCGAGTTCATCGAGCAAATAGATGATGCACAATTTGCGGAGTTTGCCGAGCAGTTTGCAGCCCAACAACCAGCGATCGCCGCGTATGTATTCATGCAGCAGGAGTTTTTCTCTGAAAATGATTTTGACCTGATCGGCAGCATGGTCCTCACGATTTACAAGTCCTACCAACTGGAGGGTGGCGTGCCGATGACGCTCACGGAAACAGAAGTCG
>JANMIM010000289.1:0-1928 GCA_031375795.1 Bacteroidota bacterium | reverse complement strand
TGCCGGTGCCTCGGTCGTGGTCGCCTTTGCGTTTCCAAAACCCACGTTTTGGACCGCATTTCTCAAATTGTTCACCGGCGGGCTGCTCACATTTGGCATCTTTGCCGGGCTCACCATCGCACTGGGACCGACCGTGTTTACGATCGTGCTCGACTGGTTTTGGTCCACCGGAGCCTCCGTTTGGGACTGGTCATCGGTCAACAACATCATCACAGGCATCATCGCCGTGATCTTTTACATCATGATGACGCTGGTCATCGTCGGGATCATCTTTGCCGGCCTGTTTGCCTTCACCAACTTCCTGGTACTCCTCGTCATGAACTTGTTTGTGGCCCAACGCCAAGAAGCGGTCGATGCAGCGGCAGCAAATGAAAATGACCGCCAAGCGCCATTTTCCTAAATCTCAGCTAGACTTTGCAACGCAACCTGCTGATAGACAGGGCCTGCTTGAAATTTGGCCCATGTTTTGTGAAAATAGGCGCGATGCCCGAAACAATCAACGCGGTTGACGGTTGATTCCACATTCATCACCCCCAACTCCCACATGGCACCCTCCAAGGAAAAGAAAAAAGGCAGCGTAGGTCTCAAGCAAGCCTTCACCGAATTTATCTGGCCGCGCCGCGGCATCATCGGCGTCGGCCTGATCCTGATCGTGATCAGCAGGGGCGCAAGCCTTGTTTTACCCTGGTCCACCAAGACGCTCATGGACGATGTGGTCGCCAACGGTGACAAAAACAAGCTCATGTGGCTGCTCATCGCCGTCGTCGTCTCCCTGATCGTGCAGGCGGTGACCGGCTTCCTGCTCACCAACCTCCTGAGCGTGGAGGCGCAGCGGCTCATTTCGCAGCTGCGCTCCAAAGTGCAGCGCCACATCCTCTCCCTGCCCACCAGCTTCTTTGACAACACAAAATCGGGGGCCCTGGTCTCGCGGATCATGTCGGATGTCGAAGGCGTGCGCAACCTCGTCGGTACCGGCCTGGTGCAGCTGATCGGCGGCTCCCTCACGGCCATCGTGTCGCTGGTCTTCCTGATCGCGATCAATCCCTGGATGACGCTCTTGGTGCTGGTGCCCGTGGGAATCTTTGCCGTGGTCGCCATGCGTGCATTTGGCCAGATCAGGCCCATCTTCAAGACCCGTGGCGTGATCAATGCCGAGGTCACCGGCCGCCTGACCGAAACGCTCAACGGCGTGCGTGTCATCAAGGGCTTCAATGCCGAGGACCAAGAGGCGCGGTCATTTGAAAATGGCGTGGAGCGCCTGTTTCAAAATGTGAAGCAGAGCCTCAATGCGACCTCGCTCATCACCAGCAGCAGCACGTTTTTGTTGGGCTTGGCGTCGGCAGGCATCATGGGACTGGGCGGATGGTTGATCATCGATGGTCAAATGACGATCGGCGAATTCCTCGCCTTCACCCTCTTTTTGGGCTTCATGATCGCACCCATCGTGCAGATGAGCAACATCGGCAGCCAACTCACGGAGGCATTTGCAGGCCTGGACCGCACCGAGGAGATCATGAAAATGCAGAGCGAAGACAATCCCGAGGTGCGCACGGAGCAACTGGGTGAGATTGTCGGCAACATCAAGTTCGACCACGTCTCCTTTGCTTATGAAGAGGGAAAGGAAGTGGTACACGACATCAGCTTTGAGGCGCCTGCTGGCACGGTGACCGCCTTGGTGGGGACATCGGGTTCGGGTAAATCGACGATTGCGGGCCTTGCAGCCACATTTTTGAGCCCGCAATCGGGCAAAGTGACGCTCGACGGCACCGACCTGAGCAAGGTGAGGTTGTCGAGCTACCGCCAATTGCTGGGGGTGGTCTTGCAGGATGACTTCCTGTTTGAAGGCACGATCCGAGAAAACATCCGTTTTCCACGACCCGACGCGACCGAGGAGCAGATCCAGGCGGCGGCGACCGCGGCCTACGTCA
>JANMIM010000287.1:0-1756 GCA_031375795.1 Bacteroidota bacterium | reverse complement strand
CCAAACGACCACATAAAACCCTCGGGCTTATTGCAGTCGCGGCCACCGCCCATCACATTGGTCATCTTACCTTCAAGACAGCGTCAGCCGCTCGGCCATTCGGCGGAGGGGGGCGCTGGCGGTGGCGTATTGGGCGGGGGTGATCTGCATGCGCAGGAAGCCTCGGTCTTCAAGCAGCGTGGTGTAGCCGAGTCGCTGATTGTAATCGATGATCTTGGGTTCATCGGCCCGCACCTTGGCCAGCAAGGTTTGCAGGCCATATTCATCAAACAGGGCATCCATCAGCGCCAAGACCGCCAATACCGGGACGAAGGTATCCAGGAAGCTCAATTCCCCGATGAAGATGCCCGTCTCGGCTGTCATCGATTGCCAATCGATTTCCTTGGCATGTATCACACCGATGTCTTGGCCCTTGTAATCGATCAGGAAATAATGCTGCCTCAACGGATCCAGCTCCGCCCACCACGTCGCCTGCATTTCCGGGGTGATGAATTCCTGGAAATCCATCTTGCTGCGCACGTGGGCCGCATTGCGCCAGCGGCGCACGGTCTCCACATCGCCCGAGGCCATGGGCCTGAGGCGGATGCCGTAGCGGTCGATGGGGCTCGCGGGATTCATCTGAGCGGAAATTAGTGGGTTTTTGGGAATGTTGAGGCATTGCCTGCCACAATTTCAACTCCTTCATGCCCAAAGCAGATTTTGTGTTGCTGGGTTCAATGGTGATCGGGTAGTATGTGGCAAGCGCATCAGGGTTGGATATCGCCTGCGAACCGATCCTCGGGGCAAGATTTCCTGCGAAACGGCCTGACAATTTTGGAAACCGAATGCGATCTTGGTGAATTGAAACAAAGATTGGCAGATATGCACAGGGAGGCGCATTGGTCCACGGCCATCTACCTAGAAGAGATGAACATCACCGTCGTTCCTCGTCAACCCTGGCTTTTTGGCAGAGAAAATCATGACATCCTTCGACTTTGGCACAGTGTTTGGTATTCGAGCTACGTCGAAAATGAATTTGAATTGTAATGCCTGTTTGATCATTTAACCAATTATAAGATTGTCATGAAAAAAGTAACGCTCCTCTTCCTCCTCCTCCTTGCGGCGACTGCCCCGACATTTGCGCAGCAATACAAGGTGATCACTGTGGTGGAATCCATTATCCCCATGGGCCTCGGCCGCTCACGCATGGTCGAGAACAAGACCGAACTGAATGTGAAGGACTTCACAACAGAGCGCACCAAGGGCAACGACTCCAAGCAAGGCGAAGTGGACCGCGGCGACCTCAAGGTGGACGCCTTTGCCGAGACCAAGCTGCTGAACTTCTTCAGCGCAGCCGGCATCAATTTCCAAAACATCGCCAGCAACGACGCCATCGTGGCCTCCAAGCTCAATGAATTGGCCGTGCAAGGCTGGGAACTCGCCTTTGTGACCAGCGGTGTCGAGAGCAACGCCGGCAAAGACGACGGCGAAGGCATCTTCATCACCCGCTACGTCTTCAAGAAACTCTAATATTCCTGAATCAAAACCCACCGTTTCGGTCGCTCGGGCATGCCCTGGGCGACCGATTCCTTTTTCTCCCCCCGGTCCCCTGGCCTGAAGGCCGAGGCTATTCATTGCGTGGGGATGCTGAGATCATGGACGGCTGAAATTCATGGGCAGACGGGGTTGTCAACTTTGGGGTGCTGCCGAGATTGCTGAAGGGCAGGCGATACAACGCAATCTCAATGAAACTGACCACCACGCTCCAAGACCCGTC
>JANMIM010000949.1:0-2083 GCA_031375795.1 Bacteroidota bacterium | reverse complement strand
GGTTTTCATTTTTGACTTTTGCCGACGGTTGCGAGGCTTGAGCTAGCATTTCATTCGGGCGAAAAAATCAAGTGGAATTGGCCAGGATTGCCAAAGAATTCCTATCTTCAATTCCCAACCAATTTTTCCAGATGTCAAAATCACAACTCTTCGATTCGCTTCGTCGCGCATTGCGCTTGTCACAGGTCGCCGACACTGCAGGTGTTCCTGCAGACGAGGTTGCGGAATGGTCTCAAGATCAATCCGCAAGCCATCTTTCGCGAAAGGAATTCTTGAAGCGGCTGGGCTATGGCGCAGCTGGTGTCGCGGCCATCAGCCTCTTGCCGAGCATGACTTGGCTCGAGGAGCCTGACACGAAAATCGTGATCGTGGGAGCCGGCATGGCGGGGCTACATGCCGCCCACATCTTGAAAAAGGCCGGCATCTACAAAAACGTGATGATCTACGAGGCGAGCAACCGCACCGGCGGCCGCATGTTTACCCAGAAACTGAACGGCAACACAGGCACGACAGAGCTCGGAGGTGAATTTGTCGACAGCAATCACACCGACATCCGCAACCTCGCCAAGGAATTTGGCGTCACCGAGTTGCTGAAATCCTCTGATAACTTGGAGCCCGAACTCTTTTGGATGGATGGCAAATCCTACAAGCAGGCAGATTTCATCCAGGCATTTCAAGCCATCCGCAAAAAGGTCGGCAAAGACTCCAAGAAACGCGGCAAGGCATTTGTGAGCCTTGACAATATGCCCCTCGACGCCTATTTGGACAGCCTGCATTTGCCAGTTTGGTTCCGCACGGCCTTGGAGGTCGCTTATGTCGGGGAATATGGTCTGGAACTCGCCGAGCAAAGCGCCGTGAACTTCACGGCGTTGGTGGGCAAGCAAGCTGCTGGCAAATTTGACATGTTTGGCGAAAGCGATGAAAGCATCAAATTGCTGGGCGGCAACCAGCAACTCTGCGATCGATTGGCGGATGGCTTGCGCGATCAAATCCTCCTCGACGCGCCCTTGGTCGGTATCCAAAGCGCAGGAACGGGTTTCAAATTGTCCTTCAAAAACATGAAAAAGGAGGTGGATGCAGACATTGTCATCATGACCATCCCCTATACGGTGCTGCGCGACATCCCCGGCATCGATCAACTCTCAGGCATGACGCCGGCGAAACTCAAGTGCATCCGCGAGCTCGGGGCAGGCCAAAATGGCAAGTTTTTCCTAGACATGAACGAGCGTATCTGGCGCAAGCAGGGCTTCCAAGGCTATCTGTACACCCCCAATATCCACACAAGTTGGGACAGCTACCACCTGCAAAATGACAATGCAGGAAAATCCATCTATTCCGTCTTTTTTGGCGGCAAGAAGGGGGCTGCGATCAGCAAAGGTGGGGGAGAAGCTTATTTGGGTGAAATCTCGCAGGCTTTCCCAGGTTTCAAGGATCAATACTCAGGCTACACATCGCAAATGAACTGGTGGAATCACCCCTGGTCCAAGGGCAGCTATATCTGCCCAAGACCTGGCCAATACAGCACCGTCGTGGACCACGCGGGCACGCCCATCGGGAAGATGCTCTTCGCGGGTGAGCACGTGAGTGTGGAGTTTGGAGGATTCATGAATGGCGCAGCTGAAACAGGGCGTGTGGCAGCCGAAAAGGTGATGGCGATGCTGAAGGCGAAGTGAGCCTGCGTCGATTGTCTCACCAAGACCTCATTCCCCAACAAGGCCGATGGCCCTGAAATCCATTATTCGCCCCTGAACGCCGGCTTGCGCTTCTCGAGGAAGGCCGCCGTTCCCTCGCGTCCATCATGGGAGCGCGCGGCGCGCCCGAAGGCATTTGCCTCCACAGCGTAACCCGTCGCCGGGTTGCTCACCCCCGCATGGATGGCCTCGAGCGTGAGCGCGATCGCCAATGGAGACTTGAGGTAAATGGTCGACAGCAGCTCCTGGGCCTTGGCAATCAGGCTTTCGGGAGCCGTCACGTAGTTCGCCAAACCCAATGCCAATGCTTCATCGGCCTTGATTGCAGCTCCCGTGAGCAGCAACTCGGTCGCCTTGCCCTTGCCGATGAGCTGCACCAGGCGTTGCGTGCC
>JANMIM010000252.1:0-2378 GCA_031375795.1 Bacteroidota bacterium | reverse complement strand
GCGGCTTGCCGTCGGGGCCGGTGCTGACCGAGATTTTCCGGGGCTTGCAAGATGCAGATGGGTTGGAGCTGATGCTGGATCGGATGGAGGAAAGCGGGCTGCTGACCTCAGACGGCCGCAAGGCCGTCGGCGATGGTGCTAGGGCGATGTTGGAGGAGCCTGCGCTTGCGACGATGTATGCACCCGGGCAGCGGGTGCGCACTGGAATGAAATTCCTGTTTGGGCAGGCGGAGCCGTTGTCGGTGGACCGCGTGGTGCTGCTGCAGGAAAAGACCATCTTGCTGTCGATCATCGACAGCAGCCGCGAAAAGGCGGACCGCAAGGGCCTGAAAGGCTGCGTGGCATTTTTGTCGGAGCAAGAAGGCCAAGCCTTTGAGGCGTGGACGCTTGCCTTGCCCAAGGGGCTGCTGGAACGGGTTTGAGAATGATTGCTGGTTCTGGATCTGTTGTTTTTCATTTGAGGGCATTTGAGTCGATTGCTCCTTGACCAGGCGGTGTTGATCACAAAGCATAACTGGCAATCCACCTTGGGAATAAAAACCTAGGCCACGCTCGGCCCTCATTCATACAGCCAGACACCCTTATTCAGGTAACTGCCCTCGGCAAGCGATTGCAGCAGAAAGGCGGCCACATT
Source organism: Bacteroidota bacterium (assembly GCA_031375795.1). GTDB lineage: Bacteria > Bacteroidota > Bacteroidia > J057 > JADKCL01 > JADKCL01. The sequence goes on along the minus strand of JANMIM010000252.1, from coordinate 1,744 downwards.
GGAGCGTGAAATCTTTGGATTTCCTTTGAGTAGGGTGGCTTCGCTGCCATGTTTCAGATTTCCAGTCTTGGGCCCGTCGGTCAATGAACCGGGACGGACAATGGTCCATTGAAGTTTGCTGTCGGTGATGCGCTTCTCGTTGGTGTTGTGGTCGGCGATGGCCACACGAAGGAAGATATCGAGAATCAGAAAACGCATGAAGCGAGGCATGTAGGAACGGCTTTCGCCTGCACCGATACTTGACATATAGACGAAACGCCGCACACCCGCGGCTTCCATGAGGTCGACGATGGTGTCGATCCCTTGCATGATGTCGGGATTGTGCCGCGTGAGCGACGTGCCACCCAGTGTGGACACACAAGCATCTGCTCCCACGATCGCCGCCTGCAGCTTGTCTTTTTCGTTCAGGAGCCCCTCGACCGCTTGCAGGTTCGGATGATTGGATGGAAAGGAATCTCGGTTTCGGACGTAGGCGATCACCTGATGGCCCGCCGCCAATGCTTCCGCGACCAACAATTTGCCAGTCTTACCGCTTGCTCCGAATACGACAATTTTCATAGGATGCATTGTAATCGGATTTGCCGTATTGGCATCGCCGTCGTATTGCGAAGATAGGGAAAAAATGGGCCGTGCTTGGTGGAGGGCTGACTGCCGCCAACTTCCGAAGACCGACCTACAAACCTGCCTTTTTCAAGATTTTCTTCACATCTGCCTCACCAAGCTCGGTCGATTTTGCGATCACGGGTATGGGAACCCCGTTTTTGAACAATTCAACGATCGTTCGAGCGAGCAATTTCGACTCTGCCTTCGCTACGGCCTTGTCCATCTCCACCTCCATGTTTGCCTTCTTGTTGTGCATTTCGCTGGCAATCTCGCGCAGGTTGTGGAGATAGGCATTGTAGGTCTTGCGGTCTTTTTCAGACAGCAGCATCGCGTCGAGCTTCTTTTGTGCCTCGCCAAGCCCCTGGGCTCGGAAATTGCTCAAAACCTGCCCATTCTTGAGGAAGTAGATCCACTCGTCCAGTTTGTCGCGCACTTGGTCGGGAAACTGCTCCACCTTCAGCAGCCAATACTCGGGATAGATCTCATGGACATGCGTCTTCTCGTAGAGTTGCTTCTGCTTATCCGCCAGCGCGAGGATGTCTCCCTTGTGCAGGCCCTTGAAACTTGTCGTGCCGTGGTACTCATAGTCGCCGCCCTGCCCGAGGTCAAAGTAGGCGATCGTGATCGAAATCACCTTCTTGACCGCTGAATACGGCTTTCCCTCCGAAATATGTTCCGCAATCGCCTTGGAGGTACCATACAGCATCCGGTGGAAATAGTCGAATTCCTTGCTGTTTTGGATCTCAATGATCACCAATTCCTCATCGCTGTTCTCGACCAGGATGTCCACACGGTTGTGGCGGTCGCTTTCGGTCTCCTTGTTGCTCTCGCTCTCGAGGATCTGCTTGATCTTGATCGCCTCACCCAGCAATTCCGTGAGAAAACCTTCCAAAATCGCAAAATTGGCCTTGTCCCGAAGGATCTTCTTCAGGGCCCAATCGAATCGGATGAGTGTCTTTGCCGTCGGCATACTGCGAAGATAGGGAAAATTGGAATTTGCTTGGCGATGCCTGCCGGCCATTACCTTAAGAAGACCGACCTATAAACCTGCCTTTTTCAAGATTTTCTTCACCGCCGGCTCACCGAGCTTGGTCGATTTTGCGATCACCGGTATGGGAACCCCGTTTTTAAAGAATTCAAT
>JANMIM010000249.1:0-2083 GCA_031375795.1 Bacteroidota bacterium | reverse complement strand
CTGCACAAGCCTGGGGTATTGTTCACGTTGATGTTGGCGGGGCAGTTCAGTACCGGGGCGACCACGTCGCTCACAGACAGGACAAAGTTGGCACTTGCTGTGCAACCATTGCCATCGGTGACGACCAGGCTATAGGTCCCTGAATTTGCAGCCGTCGCATTGGGAATGCTCACGTTTTGCGAGCTGCTGCTGAAGCTGTTGGGGCCTGCCCATGAATAGGTATAAACGCCGCTGCCGCCGCTGCCATTGCCCGAGAGGCTGATGGTGGAATTTGGGCACACCGGCGTGCTGCCCACAATGGACGCCGTCAATGTCGGGGCCACTGTGATCGATGTGGTAAAGGCTACGCCAGCACAGTTGGTCGGGGCTGGTCCCGAAGGCACGATCGTGTAGGTGATCGTCTGGTTCACGCCAGAGGTGTTGGTGTACGTGCCGCTGATCGTGCTGCCCGACAGGGACGAAGTCCCCGTCAAGTTGGGGTTGCTCGTCTGAGATGTGATCGCAAACGTGGTGCCCGTCACGCTGTTGCTGGTACCCAAGGCGATGCTGAACGGCGAACCGCTGCAAGCCAATCCATTGGCCGGCGAGGCGGTACCCACGGGGACGGGATTGCCGATGACCGTCTCGGAGTAAAACGAGGAGGCATCGCAACCCTTGCTGGGCACGGCTTGGATCCTCACCTGCACCACGTTTGCACCCAGTGTGGATGGGAACACCGGCGGTGTCGTGGTCGGGCTGCCGAATGAATTGTTCGCATTCTGGTAGTCCCATTCGTTCACATAAGGCGGCACGCCACCCGATGCGCCCGATGTGCCAGGACTGGTCTGGATCGTCCCCGGCACGCAGATTTGGTTCAGCGGGTTGGGGGTGATGAATGTGATGTCGGTCGGTGGACTTGGATCGACCCTGACCTGGATGGTCTGGTACACGGGGATCGACCATCCGCAGCATTGCTCACGCACCTGGAATTTCACCAAGTAGTTGCCAGCTGTCGTAAAGGGACCGAACGTCGGGTTGGTCGTGTTGGAGGATGCAAACAATGCAGCTGCCGTCGTGGTGCCCTGGTAGACTTCCCATTCGAAGTCGACGTTGGTTTGGCTCCAAGCGGATTCTGCAAATGCGCCAGTGACCGAGCCGCCCACACAAATGATGGTGTTGCTGAAGCTGACGGTAGGTACCGGACGTGTATTGTCAATGATGCGGATTGCACCTTCGTATGTGCCGCCATTTGCCCCGAGGGCGTATGTGCCCGACGCCGTTGCGAAGACCTCTGCTGGGGAGGAAGCAACACCATAGGTCGTGCTTGCAGCGGTAAGGTTATTGACAAAGCTGATTCCCGAAGGCAAAGCCCAGTTGCCCGCGCCCTTGGTGATGGGGATCACCGAGTTGCGGCAGCCTTTGGAGTTGTCGTATTGGACTTGTACCGTCGTCGGATTGGGGACGGATGTGGTCGGGTTCGTGGATCCGGTACCGACGGTGTACATCGGGGTTGAGATGCCACTGGCACCATTTTGTCCCGATCCACCTCTTGCACCATTTCCCCCAGCGCCGCCGTCGCCAGCATTGCCACGCTCACTGGAGCAATCGGCTGGACCATTGCCGCCGCCGCCGCCGACACCACCATTGCCGCCGACGCCGCCATTGCCGCCGACACCTGCTGCGCCTGCCGTCACGACGATGCTGGAGATCACCGCACCTGTATTGGAGTTGTTGCGGTAAATGCCAAATGAGCTGCCGCCGCCCCAGCCGCCGAAGCCGCCTTGACCGCCGCCACCGCCTTGACCGCCGCCACCCCCAGCGTTGCCGCCATTGGATAAGCAGAGTGAACCACTAAATGGATTTGAATTTCCGTTTTGGCCGCGGCTTGCGCCGCCGCCGCCGCCGCCGCCGCCAGAGTTGCCATTGCCGCCCTGCGCACCTTGGCCGCTAGGCACATAAAAAGTTGAAAAAACATCGGTCGCGCCAGCTGTACCGCCGTTGACGCCGCCTGTCGAGACGGCCGTGGTGGTAAAGCCGCCGCCACCACCAGCATTGCCGCCCGTGGAGTTGGTACCACAGTTGCCGCCACCGTTGGTGCCTGCTG
>JANMIM010000247.1:0-8278 GCA_031375795.1 Bacteroidota bacterium | reverse complement strand
GGCCACCTGCGACAGCCGGTTGGAAATGCATGGCGACGACGACGGAAACATGGATTATTTCAACGACAGCCTCCACATCCAAGACTGTATCGAGCTATTCGGAAAGGTGTATATTTTTGATCCCAATGGAGGGAATTTCATGAATTTGTAGGTCCTACGTCTGGGCCAAAATCGGCTTCTGAACAATTCCGGCGACAGGATGTTACACCTGCTTACACCCTCATCAAAAATATGACGCACACAATACTCGGAGCCGGCGGAGCGATCGGCGTGGAATTGGCCAAGGCTCTGAAAGCCTTCACCTCAGACATCAGGCTCGTGAGCCGCAACCCCAAGAAAATCAACGATTCCGACACTTTGTTTCCGGCCGACCTCACCTCGGCCGAAGGAGTCTCCAAGGCTGTGCAGGGCAGCGAGGTCTGCTACCTCGTGATCGGATTTGACTACAAGACCAAGTTGTGGCAGGAAAAGTGGCCCGCGCTGATCAAAAATGTGGTGGCCGCCTGCGAGCAGCACGGCAGCAAATTGGTGTTTTTTGACAACGTCTATGCGATCGGCGGCGACAATGTCAAGCATATAACGGAGGAATCGCCCATCAGCCCGACCTCCAAAAAAGGAGAGGTGCGTGCTTGGGTGGATCGCTATATTTTGGAGCACGTCGCGGCAGGAACATTGCAGGCGATCATCGCCCGCGCACCGGACTTTTTTGGTCCGATCAAGGACAAAAGCATGCTTATGAATCTCGTCTACGAAAACATGGTCAAGGGCAAGGCCGCCCAGTGGTTTTGCAATGCCGACGTCGTGCACACCACCGGCTACACGCCCGACCTCGCCAAGGGCACGGCGATCCTCGGCAACACCCCCGACGCATTCAACCAAATCTGGAACCTCCCTGTGGACCCGACGCCCATCACGGCCCGCCAATGGGTGAAACTCTTTGCCACCGAAATGGGCGGCAAGGAAAAAGTGAGTGTGCTACCAGGATGGGGCATCAAATTGCTCGGGATTTTCATCGGCGTCGTCGGGGAAATGTACGAGATGCGCTACCAATACGACCGCGAATACGTCTTTGACTCCAGCAAATTCCTCAAGCGTTTCAACTACACGCCGACGAGCAACGCAGATGCTGTGAAGCAGACGATTGCAGCCTTGAAGCAAGCGTAATCCTGTTGGTTTTTTCGCTGGGAAAGGACTATCTTGGCCTAGCAATGCCTGGGGGGTTCCCGTTGGGTTGCTAGACCATACTTTTCCCGCAATGAAAAAATCAAAAATCCTCTGCTGCGTTCTGATCACCTTGTGCAGCTTCTCGGCCTGCGATTTTGGCGACAAAAGTTTCTCCTCGGCTCAGGAATGTGCCGCGATGGAGCAAGCGAGGCATTCGATGGCGGCCGCCAACAAGGCCCTCGCCGATCAGAACAAACAATTGCATCAACGCATTGAGGCCTCCATCAACGAGAAAGTTGCTGCCGGCAATCCCCGCGTAGAATTCGTTCGCCGACCGATGAGCGATCTGCAAAGCAAAACCACCGATGTGATCGGCACGCTCGATAATCTCCGCGGCAAGCTGATCAGTGCTGGGGGTGGCGAGCAGCAAGGCAACGTCGCAAATCCTGAGGAATCTTCTGGCAATCAGGCCCTCTGGAGGCTTTCCGATGACAATAGCGGTCGCGGAAATGGGGAGGCCAAGCTGCTCAGGGAAAAGCTCAATGATTACAGTGAATGGGCGAGCAAGACGATCGCCATGATGGATACGACGGGCACCAAAACGAAATCCATTCCCCCGATTGCACCCGATCCATCCGGCGATCCTACCCTTCCCGCCTATGCAGACAAGGGCCAACCTTGGGAAGCCTACAATTTTGAAGGCACCACGGTCATCGCCGACCTCGTGACGATGGAGCGCCTCATGCAGGGCGTGTATGGGGTGCAGGGCCAGTTGTTGCGGTATTTTGCGGGGATCGCGGGCGAATCACAAGCCATGCAAACCAACGCATTTCGTGTCATCAGCATCCCTACCTCCAATGTGGTCACCGCCGGCATGAAGTTTGAAACCAAATTGATGGTTGCACAAATCGACGAGGACCTGCACCCCGAATTTATTGGGCAGGGAATCGTCGTGGATCGAAGCGGTACCTCGGCAACGATGCAAATGACCGCGCCAGGTGGTTTCTCAATGGGGCAAAATGAAAAGCTGGTGGATTACAAAGCGATCGTAAGAATCCCGACCCCTGATCGAAATGTACAGGAAATGCGCCTCGATGGCCAATATACCGTCCGCAAGCCAGAGGTCGTGATCACATCCGCCTCCGTGCAAATCCTCTATGCCAATTGCGGAAATACGATCAACGTCGACGTCCCGGCCTTGGGTGGATTTTACGCACCCAAGTTCACAGCCACAGAGGCCGATGTCCTGCCTTCCTCCTCCGACAAGCGCGTGGTCACCATCGTGCCCAGAGGAAAATCCTGCGTGCTCGGCGTTTCCTCCAACTCCAACGGCCAAATGATCAAAGTCGACGACGTCAAATACAGGGTCATCGCGCCGCCTCGTCCAGAGATCGTGCTGGAAGTTCTTGGGAAAGAATACAACGGTGTAACGCCCATCCCCGCCAAAGCTGATTGCAAGGTGAAGATGCGTCCCGACCGGTATTTCCAAACTGGCCTTCCCAAGGATGCCCGGTACACCGTGGACCACATAGACTTGCTGGTCGCCCGCTCTTTGGGAGCCCCCGCAAAAGTCGCCACCTACAGTGGCAGCGGCAAGGATGCAGGACAAGGCATACCCACGCCGCTAGGCAATAGCCTAAAATCGGAAATCCCTGGCACAAAATGCTATTTCAAAATCGGGACCATCTCCCGCCTCAATTTCCAAAACAAGCGGATCGCGGAGGATTTTGGCGATCGTGAGCTTTACATCGGGTTTGTGATCAAGTGAGGAATTGATGGGGCTTGGATTTCGCTCAATGTGCGATGCTTGAAGGGCATTGGATTTGAGGCCTATCCGTTTGCGAATCGGGTTATTGGAAACCGCAAAGGACGCAGAGGTTCGCAGAGCCCCCCCCTTTGCGCACCTTTGCGTCCTTTGCGGTTCATACTTGAAAGAATCAACACTACATCCTGCAGGGTCTCGAAGAGAGGATTCGTAAAGTCTCGCTTGCTTGGCGTACCTTTGCCGTCGCGCCATCCGACCATCAGGCTGCGCAAAATCGCTGATTCAAAATGCCATTTTCCACTTTCGGCCTCTCTCCCGCACTCTTGCAAGCGCTCGCTGAGCAGCAGTACACCGAGGTCTATCCCATTCAAAAAGAGGGTATTCCAGTCGTGATGGCTGGCAATGACCTGCTGGCTTTGGCGCCGACGGGCTCGGGCAAGACGGCTGCTTTTGTGCTGCCGATCTTGGAAAAAGTCATGCACCGCCCGCCCCTGCGCAACCGCTACATCTGGGCGCTCGTGCTCGCTCCCACGCGCGAACTTGCGGCGCAGATCGAGGAGGTCTTCAAGCAGCTCGGCAGCAAGATGCCCCATCGCCCCAAGACCTTGGCGGTGTATGGCGGCGTGTCCATCAATCCGCAGATGATCCAAATGCGCGGCGTGGAGATTTTGGTGGCCACCCCCGGTCGATTGCTCGACCTGGTCTCCAACAATGCCTTGAATCTGAGCGTAGTGGAGATCCGGGTCCTGGACGTGGCCGACAAAATATTGTACCTCGGCTTCAAGGCGGAATTGGTCAAAATATTTGCCTTGTTGCCCGCACGTCGGCAAAACCTGCTCTTCTCGGCGACCCTCGGCGAAGATGTGCAGGTGGTGATGGGCAAGATGCTGCACGAGCCTGTGCGCATCGAGGTCAAGGGCGAGGAGGGGCTGGCGCCCGAGACGATAACGCAGCTCGCCTACCATGTGGAGCCCGAGCGAAAAGGACCTTTCTTGCGCTATTTGATCCAAAGGGGCGAATGGCAACAGGTGCTTGTGTTTGCGAGTTCGGGCCGCACGGCAGACAATGTCGCGGAGAAATTGCGGAAAAACGGCATCGAGGCGATGGCCTTTCATGGGCAAAAGAGCCAAGGGGCACGCACAGAGGCATTGCGCCGCTTCAAGGCGGGGCAAGTGCGGGTATTGGTGGCCACAGACCTCGCAGCGCGTGGCATCGACATCCCTTTGCTGCCGGTCGTGATCAATTATGAACTGCCGCGTTCGCCCCAGGATTACGTGCACCGCATCGGTCGCACGGGCCGCGCAGAGGCTGAGGGCCAGGCGATTTCATTGATTTGCCCAGAGGACATCCCGCACTTCAAGGTCATCCAGAAAAAGATGGGCAAGCGCGTGCCGATGCTCTGGACCAACGAGCTGGATCTACACGGGTTTTGAGGGGGAATGGAAGTTTTTGAAATTTATTATGCCTATCGGCTGCTTTGCGAGGGAATACAGAACGATGTCATGCCGACCGAAATCGAAGATGCAGCGGAGGCATCTTGCGCATAGAAGCCCCTCCTACATTGCACAAAAAGTGAAGTAGGAGGGGATAAGCAAACTGGTGTACATTGCGCAAGACCCCTCCGCTGCGGCAGTCGCCTTCGGTCGGGGTGACAACTTTTTACTGGCAAAGAATCCAATAAGCATTAAATTTAATTCCAATGCGGGGAAGGAGGGACCACAATATCACCGCGCCAATTCCAAGATCACCTTGATGCCCTTCAATTTTTCATCGCGCGTCTTGCGAATCACATCCTTGATTTTGTCACGTTTCACGGCTGCGTAGGCACAATCGTCCTTGACCATGATCAGCCCCAGGTCATCCTTTTCCAAACCACCTTTTTTGGACAAAAAGCCCACAATATCGATCTTGTTGATCTTGGCTTTTTTGCCCTTGCTGATGTAGAGCGTCGCCCAGATCGGTTGGGCAGGCAATTGAATCGCGGTGGGCAATTTCTCGGTGGGAATGTCGGCATCGACATAATAAGGCCATTTTTCCCCAGGCCCGATGATGATGTAGGCAGCGCCCTCGGCGTGCATCCTGGCCGTGCGGCCATTGCGGTGCGTGAAGGCATCCTCGTTGATCGGCAGGTGGTAATGGATCACAGCCGCAATCTCTGGGATGTCCAATCCCCTGGCTGCCAAGTCGGTCGTGACCAAGATGCGGCTGCTGCCGTTGCGAAATTTCGTGAGCGTGCGCTCTCGCATATTTTGATCCAGCCCGCCATGAAAATAGTCGTGCAACACACCTTGCTCATCCAGAAATTGGCTTACGCGCTCCACGGCATCGCGGTGATTGAGGAATACCAACATCGCCTGCTCGCCGAGTTTGCAGATCAATTGCAGCAGTGTTTCGAGCTTGTCGGCCTCAGGCGAAATCACCTTGCGCACCTGCAATAGCTCGACCGAATCACGCTGGGCCAAAAAATTGAGCCGCAGGGGTGTTTTTAGACCTACAAACTCCGGGATTTCAGCAAGGTCGGTGGCGGATGTGAGGATGCGTTGTTGCAAGTTTGCCATCTTGCCCAGCGCATATTCCATTTGTGGATGAAACCCAAACTCCAGCGACTTGTCAAATTCATCCAAAATCACGGTGTGCGCTTGCGACAGGTCTAGGGTGCCCCGGTCCAGGTGATCGATCACACGGCCCGGCGTACCGATGAGCAGTGCGGGAGGTTCAGACAAATTGTTGATTTCCGTCTGGATATTATGGCCGCCGTAGCAGCAATTGACCTTGAAACCAGTCTGCATTTTCCGGAACACATCCTCGATTTGCAAGGCGAGTTCGCGGGAGGGCACGAGCACGAGCGCCTGCACCTGCTTGAGGTCAGCGCGCAGGCGCGACAGCAAGGGCAGGAGGAAGGCCAGGGTCTTTCCCGAGCCGGTCGGGGAGAGCAAGACGATGTCTTGGCGCTCCTGCATGGCCGCGATCGCAGCCTCCTGCATCGCATTGAGCTGAAGAATATTGAGCTGATCGAGCGCTTGTGCGACCTTGGGATCCTTGAGATTCATGGTGCAAAGGTAGCGAACTAAGGCTTCCAATCCTGCCGTCCATCGCGTATTGCCAAAACACGAACAACATTCCCATCGACTTCGTAAAACAGAATCGATTTTGAGACCAGGACGCAACGTCAAGTACCTTGCCCATCGATGGTCGGGTATAGGTAAGGGAATCGGGAAATATTGTCAACGGAGATCAGAAAGGATTGGTAAAGCTTGGCGGCTGACCGAATTCCAAATCGCGATTCAAGCTATTCGAGCAGGTCTTCCAATTGATCTTTGACTTTGTCTGTCAGCTCAACTTCAAGCCTCATACTTGCTGAAAAATTTGCGAAACTCATCCAGTGAATGCACTCGCCCCTCTGCGGCATCTTGCCTTCCTGCAGCAATCGCCTGCCGATCAGCTTCGCTCAGTTCAAATGGGACATCTGATTGGGCTTGATGCAACTCAATCAAAATACGCAATTGCGCAAAAAAACTGCGGCTATCAATCGCTTCTAGTCGATGGATCAACTCGCTCTTTTCTTCCACAAAACCATCTTGCATTGCAATGATTCAAATATAGGGAAGAATCAGCAATGGCACAAGTACCCAATCGCAGTCGCCCAGCTCCCCTATTGACTCTGCGAACCTCTGCGCCCTCTGCGGTTTGATCTTTCCGAGATAAAAAACCGCAGAGGGCGCAGAGAACCGCAGAGATTTTACAACGGGAAATAAAAATCGCCGTCTTCCGTCTCAAAGCGGTATTCCATCACCCGCTGCCACAGCGGTGGTACCACAGTGGCCTCCCAATCGCTGTAGGCCGACTCCAGCATGTGCACAATATCGGGAGATTGCGCATGGAGATTGTGCCGCTCCTCCTTGTCGAGGTCGAGGTTGTACAATACATGGTTGCCACTGAGCTGGTCCACGATGAGTTTCCAAGGCCCGTGGCGAACGGCCCAGGTGTAATTGCTGCGCCAAAACAAGGCTTTGTGCGGCGGCGTCGCGACCTCACCCGCAATATACGGGAGCAAATTGACGCCATCATAAGGCCTGTCAGTCGGCAATGTCACCCCCGAAATGGCCACCGAAGTCTGGAAAATATCCATGGAAACCACCGGCTGCTTGTACTGCATGCCAGCCGGGATCTTGCCTTTCCACTGCAACATAAAAGGCACATTCAATCCTCCCTCGAAATTGGTGAATTTGCCGCCTTTGAGCGGGTAGTTGTCGGTCGCGCGGGTATAGGTGGCCCCGCCATTGTCGCTGAGAAACCATACCATCGTATTTTCCTCAATACCAGCAGCTTGCAAGGACTGCATGATCTGTCCGACAGCATCGTCGAGGGCTGCGATCATGGCATAATAGACGCGTTTGTTGCGGTCGGGCTCTTGCGGAAACTGATCATAATATTTTTTGAGTGCCTGAAATGGCGTGTGGGGCGCAGAAAAGGGCACGTACAGGAAAAACGGCTCCTTTTGATGCTGCGCAATGAATGCACTCGCCTCGTCGGCCAGCTTTTGTGTGAGGTAGACCGAGTCCTCGACCACGACATTGTTGCAGCGCAGCGCGCAATTTCCCTTGCGGGCGCCGTTCCAAATATGATGGTCTGAAAAATCGTCGTGCCGTTGGTTCACGATGTCGGGGCTCTTGAGGTCGGGTTGATAGAGCGAATAGGCCTCGTAGAAGCCATATTGGTAGTCGAAGCCGCGCTTGTTGGGCCAGCAATGTTCCTCCACGCCCAGGTGCCACTTGCCGACGATGCCCGTGGCATAGCCATGCTTTTTTTGCAGCTCGGCCAGCGTAAACTCCTGCATCGGCAAGCCCTGCTGCACGATCGCCTCAAAGTCTGGAAAAGCCTTGTCGCGGGTGAGGTTCCAATCTTTGTTGTCGATGAAATGCTGGTAGACGAAATATTCGACCTCGTTGCGCGGGTAGCGGTCGTGTGGCTGGTATTCGTAGCCAAACCGCTGCTGGTAGCGCCCGGTGAGCATGCCGGCGCGTGAGGGGCTGCAAATCGGCGAGGTGATGTATCCCTCGCTGAATGTGACGCCATTCCTGCCGATGGCATCGATGTGTGGCGTCTGCTGATGCTGCCCGCCATAGAGCGAAATGTCGGTTTTGCCGAGGTCGTCGGCGAGGATCACCACGATGTTGGGGCGCTGGGCGGGTGGCGTGGCGACCGGCGCGGCCAGAAACTGCTGGTGAAAATCGATTTTTTGCGCGTCTGGCTGAATGTCCCATTTGTCGGATGACAGCGAACAGGCCTGCAACAGATGCAAGAGCAGGAGGCTGCACAGCCAGCCAAGGTGCTTGGGGAAATCAAAAT
>JANMIM010000196.1:0-5096 GCA_031375795.1 Bacteroidota bacterium | reverse complement strand
GTGGCGAAGCTCTCGATGTTGAGCAATGTGGCATGCTGGCTCCCGAGCACCGGCGAGTTGTAGTCGATCATCACCGTGACCCTGAAGTCGTCCATCGGCAAGGCCGCGAGGTCCACCTGCCGGTCGCTCTCGTAGTAGTGGATCGGCTGCTCGACCACAAAAAACTCACGAAAGGCCGCCTGCTCGATGAGGCCGGCCCTGAGGAGGGCCTCGATGAACAAAGCGCTGGAGCCGTCCATGATGGGTGGCTCGGGGCCGTCGAGGTCGATGAGGCAATTGTCGATCTGCAGGCCAGCGAGGGCCGCGAGCGTGTGCTCCACGGTGTTGATGCGGGCGCCGTTGAGCTCGATCGTCGTGCCACGCTGGGTGTCGACCACGAGGTCCACGTCGGCGGGCACGAGGGGTGAGCCGGGCAGGTCCACGCGGCGAAACACGTAGCCGTGGTTTTCTGGCGCAGGGTTGAACGTCATCGTGGCGGGTTCCCCGGTGTGGAGGCCCACGCCGGTCACGGAGACGGGCTGCTGAATCGTATGTTGCTTTTCGTACATAGTCCTATGGGTGACGATTTGCGATTTCTTTTTCCAAAAGATGCAGGCGCTTGTCGAGGGCGTCGAGGTTGCGGAAGACGGCCTCTGAGCGCAATTGCAGTTTGTAGTCTTGTGCGGGACTGCCTCGCAGCGACTTTCCTTTTTCCTCGACCGACTTGGAGATGCCCGACTGCGCGCCGATCTTGGTCCCGTCGGCGAGCTTGATGTGGCCCACGATCCCGACTTGCCCACCGATCATGCAGTTGTTGCCGATCTTGGTGCTGCCAGAGACCCCGGTTTGGGCTGCGATCACCGTGTTTTCGCCGATCTCGACGTTGTGTGCGACCTGGATGAGGTTGTCGAGCTTGGCGCCCTTGCGAATGATGGTCTCGCCCAGGGTCGCCCGGTCGATGGTGCATCCGGCCCCGATTTCCACGTCGTCCTCGAGTCGCACGATGCCGGTCTGCGGGATTTTCTGAAATTGGCCGTCGGCTTTGGGGGCAAATCCAAAGCCGTCGCTGCCGATCACGCTGCCGCTGTGGATCACACAGCGCTTGCCGATCTTGCAACCATAATAGATGCTCACATGGCTGTACACCGTGCTGCCCTCGCCGATGGAGGCGTAGTCGCCGACGTAGGCGTGGGGGTAGATCTTGGCGCCATCGGCGATCTTGGTGCCATGGCCGATGTAGGCAAATGCACCTATATATACATTCTGCCCAATCTCGGCGGTGGGGGAGACAAAACTGGGCTGCTCGATGCCCGACTTGTTCTGTACAAATGCCATGAACTGTTGCAGCAAGGCCGCAAAAGCCATGTAGGGGTCCTTGCAGCGCAGCAGGGTGGCCGAGACAGGGTGCTTGGGTTCAAAATCGGATGCCACGATCACGGCCGTGGCCTTGGAATCGTAGACGTATTGCTCGTATTTGGGATTGGCGAGAAAGGTGATGCTACCGGGGACACCTTCCTCGATCTTTGACAGGCTATTGACCTCCTGCTCGGGGTCGCCCACGACCTGAGCCCCGATCATGCCCGCGATTTCACCTACCTTAAACTTCATGTATCCAAGAATCAAACCGTCAAAGCTAATCAAATTTCTGAAACGGGCAGACATTCGAGGAGAATGTGGGGCATCAAAAAAAGCCTGAAAGATCGCCCCGATGCACCGCTGATTCTCATTCGGTGGGCTGGGCGGCCTTCCAGGCCAAACCAAGGATTCGACTTGCGCCGAGTCCTTGCTACTTCAAAAAGGTGGTCTTGGTCGCGAAGAACATGTCATCGACCTGCAAGGTCACCAGGTAGATTCCTGCGGGCAAGTGGAGTTCGTTCAAGTTCACCTCCAGGTCATGCGTGCCGGGAGCCTGCTCGCCGACAAAGAGCGGCTTCAGCAGGTTGCCACGCATGTCTCGGATTTGGACCTGGACCATCGACTTGGTCGGCAAGTCGTATTTGAGCCTGAATTGATCGACCGCAGGGTTGGGGCCGAGCTGTATCGATTCCTTGACCGAGCTGCCGCGTGGGTCGACGCCCACAGACGATAGGATGAGGATGGCATCCAGCTTCAAGATTTCGCCGGCCACCGCATCCATCACATGCATGTCCCAATAGCCCAATCCCGCATTGGATGGGATGGAATAGATCGAGGACATCTGCGTCATGCTTTGGATGGAATTGATGGAGGGCACGATGGCGTCGACGCCCCGCGTAAGCCAGGATGTGGTGCTGGTTTGCGTAAAGAAAGTATTTTGGCCCGAGATGGAGACCTGCAACGTTTGGCCACGGGTGGCGGTACCTGGCGACACCGTTGTGATCTGTTGCGAGAAAAGGAGATTTACAGACAAGAGAATTGCAAGCAGGGTGAGGGAGATCTTATTCATTTTTACTTTTTGACAATACAATATTCTTATTTGAGGTATTTGAAACGTAAAGCATCAGCATTCTCAAAGCTAATCGTTTTCATGCCAATTTCCAAGACGTAGATCGCCTCCAGGAAAAGTTGTTTCCTCAGATTCAGCCTGTTGAGCTTCGCCTTCTGGTACACCAGCAACCTCCACTGGGGATCGTCGGCAATGGCGGCAAAAGCTGACTTCAATTCCTTTTCCTCGATCGAGGGCATGAGCGATTGGATGCGACGATCGACGACGGCCTGGGCCAATTGAACCGTCTGGGCACTGGGGATGGTGTCCTGCACATGCATGAGCGCTGCTTCTGCGAGGTCCAGGCGGTTGGAATTGAAATGGATGATGCCGAGGTTGACCCAAGCCTCCGAAAATCGTGGCGACAGCGCCACTGCGCGCTGGCAATAGGTTAATCCGGAGTCGAGATAGCCCAATTGTACCCACGTGGCACCCAGGTTGTTGAGCACGTGCAAGTGGTAAGGATTGGCTTGGTAGGCCCCTTGGAAATCGGCGAGGGCTCCCTGGAGATCGCCTAGCTGATTTCTGGCCGAGCCGCGGTACCATGAAAATGGAGTGCCAGTCGGGTCCAGTTGGGTAAATGCCGATTTGCCTGCCTCCAAGGTTTTCAGCATACCTGCCCAGTCCTTTGTTTCTCGTTTGTTCAGTGCCGCAATGAGGTGCCGGTCGGCCTTGATCCTTTCAAAGCCCAGCAATCCGCCACCGACCACGATCACCGCCGCCAACCAGAACAATATGATCCAGGTTGCTCTTGCAGGACGCCAGATCCATTTTTTGCCTTCGCCAGCCAGCATCGCGAGGATCCCAAGATTGGTCGCCAGCAAGATGAGGTGTGAAATGCGCTCCATGGGAAAGCTGAAGCAGGAGATGACCACATAGCTCGTGAGGCTAGCCAGGGGGATGACGGCAAACAGGCGGCTGGGAGGAGTGGAATCCTTGTACAAGGTCCTGACGCCGGTAGCCATTCCCATGAGAATCGTCAGGAGCCAAGCCAGGCCACCGACCAATCCCGTTTCGGCTGCGAGCTGCAAAAAATCGTTGTGCGTGCGGTCGATCATCACCTTGCCTTGCTGGCTCTCCAGTCTCAGGCGGTCATATCCTGTTGCCAGCATTTCCACGCGCCAGCCATTGAGCCCACAGCCCAAAAGTGGCCTTTGTCCTATCAATTCGACCGTCTTGCCCCATTGCACCTTGCGCTCTTGCGCCGAGCCGTAGGTCGGATTCACGATGCTGGATCCGACCTCCAATAGGCTGCCCGACTGACGCGTCTTGCTGTAGATGCCCAATCCCAACCCGATTGCGATGCCAGCCGCCAGCAACACGATACCGATCTGCTTCCAATGCAGCCTGTGCTTGCCCGACTTCCAAGCAACATAGATGGCCCCGCAAAGGGCCACAGTGATGCCGGCCACGATCGCCAGCCAGGCTGAACGCACCTGAAGCACGAGTACCAATGGGAGCGTGCAAAACGAGAAGATGGCTGCCAAGACCCGCCAAAGGCCTTTGTCTTGAATCGCGCCCCACACCAAATACGGAAACATCAGCACCAAAGCCTCCGCAAAGAGGTTGCGATGGGCATACAAGGCGTCGACTTGATAGGTAAGTTGGTGACTCAATCCGCCCGCCTGGATCCCAGCGTGGATCAACTGCACATAACCAACCGTGATCGCCGTGCCTGCAACAAGGACCAAAATGCGTGGAATGTTGCGTAGGAGGTTTTTCTCCATGGGCAGCATTTGCTGCAACACGATGATCCAGAGGAGGCAGAAGAAAAACTTGGTCCATTCAAATGCACCTTCCCAGGGATTGCGGGTCCATAAGCAGGAAGCGCCAGCCACCACGATAAAAAAGGCAAACGGGAGCAGCATGCGGGGGATCGCAATGGAAGGGGGCTCTGCCGTGAGGCTCCTCCTGGCCCTGAACAATAGCACCAAGGAAACCAATAGGCCCGCAGACCAAGCCATGTACTGCGGGTACAGCGCATTGTCAGATACCCCGTTCCAAATCAACAGGGTCGCCAATCCCAAGACGATCGCCTGTGGAAACAAGAAAAAGGTTTTGAATCTAGGCGCGGCCATTTTCAAATATACATTGGATATCGGTGGGGTAAGCAGGAGGGGGATAGGAAATGCATGGTCGCCGGGACCAAGCACCTGGATGACCGACTACACGGATTTCTTATATCCCATTGCCATCACCTTTTCGCTACCGCCGGCTGCCCATACCCACTGGTTGATAATTATATTTTTTCTTTTCCAGCCCTTTCTTCTATTTTTGGGCAAATTCAAATGGAGGGCACTTTGGCAGATTCCGTGTTTGGAGATCAAGTCTTCGCGTTTACAGAAGAGGAACTCATAGAGATCCGTGGCCACCAAGGCAAGTATCCGAGCATACGCTCTGCAGTGATGCCTGTCTTGTGGATGGCCCAGAATAAGTATGGATGGCTGTCCAAGGAGGCGATCCAATTGGTGGCAGACACGCTGGACCTGTCGTTTGCACATGTCTACGGCGTGGCATCCTTCTACACCATGTACTTCAAGCAGCGCGTCCCCAAGCATGTCTTGGACGTCTGCACTTGCTTCGCCTGTGGCGAACTCGGCGGCGACGAGGTGCTCAAGTTTGCAAAGGAGTATACAGGATGCGGCAGCGATGG
>JANMIM010000173.1:0-2273 GCA_031375795.1 Bacteroidota bacterium | reverse complement strand
GCCAAGCCGCGAGGCGGCGGCGCCCAAATGTCGTGGCGGCGCGGCTCAGGAGCTGAAACAAGCTGTGCTTCCCAAAGATGTCCAGGTCGCTGCTGTAAGGGTGCTGCGGATCGACAAATTCGCTGCCCTCGTCAAACTTGATCAGCTTACCCTCCAGCCGCTGCACCTCTTCTTGGTTGAGCCGCAGGAGCGCTTGCTGAAACTTCAAGGCCGCCTTCACCTTCTCATTCCACTTCACCACCATGCCAAACCCGATGATGCCAGCCGCGAGGCAGAGCAGCCACCAAGCGCCACCCCAGCTCCAAGACACGATTTGCAGGATTGCAGTCGCCAAAAAAACGCCCAAACGAAGGAAGGCGAGGCTGTCCAGGGACTTTTGGATGCGGGCGATCGCAGCCTGAAACTGGGTCTGTCGCTGTAGAAAAATGTTGAGTGGATCCATCGGGGCAAAGCTACGGATATGCTGGAAAAAGAATCCCCCGCAGAATCGCTGCGGGGGACTTTTTTCGAACCCGTGGTCGGGAACAAAAATTGGGTATGAGAAAAATTTACTACTTCACTGGAAATGTACGAAAGTTGAATCAATTTGTTGCAGGCCGCCCCAAATTATTTTGAAAAATTTCATGATGCGTTCACAATCAGTGAATTAATGTTGACGCAAGTTGTCCTCGGCTACGACTGCTTTTCCATCACCAAGTCACGATGACCTTGCCCATCGATTTCCTACCCTCGAGGTATTCGTGCGCGGCGGTCAATTCGGTATGCGGGAACACCTTGCCGACGGTCGGCTTCAGATAACCCTCCTGCGTGGCCTTCATCACCTCGGTGAGGCAATGTTGCAGCACCTGTGGCCGATGATCGGCCACCCGCAGCATGTTGCAACCAATCACGGCGCGCGATTGCATCAGCAAAAATGCGCCCCAGTACCTCCCAAAGCCAAACAGTGTGGCCAAGTCTGAGAAAATGCCCTTGCCTTCGCGGCTTGCTGCTCCCAGGCCCACGATGCGTCCGCCTGGTCCCAGCAGCTGAAATCCTTTCTTGAAATTCTTGCCGCCGAGGCTGTCAAAGACCACGTCTACGCCAGCCTCGCCCCGCATGGAGCGGATTTTTTCAAAGCAATCCTCCTTGCTGTAGTTGATCGGATGGTCCACGCCGAGGCTGCGCAGGTACTCCAGTTTCGAGTCGCTGCCAGCGGTGCCGTAGACAATCGCACCACGGTGTTTGGCGATTTGCACGAGGGCCGTCCCCACGCCACCGGCCGCTGCCTGGACCAAGACATGGTCGCCGGGCAAGATCTTCATCGCATATTCCGCGCAGTACCAGGCCGTGGAGTATTGCACCATCAGGGCCAAGGCCACGCCGACATCCATGGTCTCTGGGATCGGCACCACGCCCGCTGCCGGGGCAGCGATCTGCGTCGCATATCCGCCAAACCTACAAAAGGAAGCCACACGTTGCCCCACCTGCAGGTTGGTCACGCCCTTGCCCAGCGAAATCACGCGGCCGGCAGCCTCGTAGCCGATGACGCACGGCTTCGGCGGCGCATCCTTGTACATGCCCTTGCGGGCCATGATGTCGGCAAAGTTGAGCCCAAAGGCCTCGACCTCGACGATCACTTGGCCTTCGGCGGCCTGCAAGTCGGGCCGCTCTTGCAATTCAAATGCCGTGGAGGCGGGACCATAATTGGTGAGGACAAAGGCTTTCATGCGTGTATTTTTACAATCAGGTGAATGCGGGATTTCCGAGGACACGGCAGATCATCGGCCGTGTGGCCACAAACTTAATTTATTCCTTGAGAACAAGCCGCATTCTGGCTGCTTGGCCGTCGCTGATTCTCAACAGGCACATGCCAGCGCCGAATTCAGGCATCGAAAGTGTCTCACCGTGCGTGCCTGCCAGCGCATCCTTGCTTCTGCCATGCAGCAATTGCACTTGGAGTTCATAAATCTCGATCCTCGATCGCGCATCGGCATCGAGGTGGACCTCCAAGTTGAGCAATGAGGCGAGCAAGAGGAGGAATTTTGTGCGCATATTCTTCCAAGATCAACGTGGTCCAAGGTAAATGTCCAGCGTGGCGATTGGCCATGTGTGGATCTCGTGAACATCTTCGGCGGATTGGTGGGCGTGTAACTTGTCGATCAGGATACAAATTTTTGCACGGCGCATGCTGATACCATCAAACAACAGTTACCACCCATAGTGCGGCCTGCTTACCTAAAGCCAAAAATAAAGCGGGAACCTTACAATCCGAAGCAATGCCCCTGTTGCAAAAA
>JANMIM010000157.1:0-7848 GCA_031375795.1 Bacteroidota bacterium | reverse complement strand
GGCATCTTGGAGCCTGAAAACCAATACAATCTCACCGCGCAAAACGATGGTTACCTCATCGCATTGGGCATCGAGGAGGGCGATTTGGTGCAAGCTGGGCAGGTCTTGGCGGTGATCGACAACCCGCAAAACAAGATCAGCTCGGGCAGTGCGCAGCAATTGCTCAATATTGCCCGTGAAAATGCAGCCGTCGACGCTCCCGCATTGCGGCAGGTCGAGGCCAATATTGCGGCCGCACAAGACAAGGTCAAACAAGACGAATTGCAGTCCGAGCGCTACCGCAAATTACTCGCCGCAAACAGCGTCTCCAAACTGGAATATGAAAACACGCAACTCGCCCTCAGCAATAGCCGCGCAAACCTCGATGCCCTGCAGCAGCAGCTCGCCAGCCTCAAGCGGCAGGCCGAGCAGCAAGTGATCGTTCAGCGTTCGCAAAGCGATGTGAATCAGGTGCTTGCGGGTAACAATGCCGTGAAGGCGATTTTGTCGGGCAAGGTCTACCGTCGCTTCAAGCAACTCGGCGACTTCGTGCGCCGAGGCGAGGTGATCGCGGTCATCGGCACGCCCGACACGCTGCACGCCCGCTTGAGCGTGGACGAGGGCAATATCTCCAAGATCCGGCTCGGGCAGCCCGCAAAGGTGCGCCTCAACGTGGACAACGAACGCAATATCACCGCCCAAGTGAGCGAAATCCGGCCTGCATTCGACGAGCAAACCCAATCCTTCTTTGTGGAGGCCAGCTTCACGGACTCCCTCTTTTTCAAAATATCGGGCACGCAGTTGGAAGCCAATATCGAAACGGGGACCCGCCAAAAAGTCCTCGTCGTGCCGCGCAATTACCTCACGTATGGTGACAAGGTGCGCGTGAAACGTGAGGAGGGCGAAGTGAAACAATCGGTAAAAACCGGCTTCGTTTCCAGCGAATGGGTGGAGATTTTGGAGGGCTTGAAGGAAGGCGAAACGATCATCACGGACGTCATCAAATGAAAAAGGCCCGCACACACAACGTGAATTCGGAGATTGCGCTCACGCACCTCATCACCCGCAAGCGGCAGATCATCATGGCGGCCATGGGTGTGACCGTGGGCATCGGCATCTTCATTTTCATGAATTCACTGATGAAGGGATTTGACCGCTACTCGACCGAATCGCTCTTCAAAACCGTGCCACACCTGCGCATCTACCGCGAGGACGCGATGAGTGCGCCGATCGCGCAGGTCGCAGACGACAGTTTGCAAGCCGCCGTGATCCTGAACCCAAAGATCACCAACAAGAGCAAAAAAATTGTGAATCCGCAGGAATTGATGACGCGGGTGAAAGCCTTGCCCTATGTCACCGCCGTGACCCCCGACGTGGCCGTCAATGTCTTCTACAACAACGGCCAAGCCCAGGTGCCGGGCCGCGTCTCGGGCGTGGACATCAAGGAAGAAGACGCGATGTTCAACCTCACAGCCAGCATGTTGGAGGGCGACATCAAGGCCATTGCCACGCGGCAGGACGGCATTGCACTCGGTGAGGGCATCGTCAAGAAATTGAATGTGCGGGTCGGGGACAATATTACGGTGAGCAGCGCCGTCGGCGTCGCCAAAAACCTCAAGGTGATCGGCATCTTCAAGACCGGCATCACGAGCATCGACAAGACCAAGGCCTATGTGAATATTGCGATGGCGCAGCAACTCATGCGCCAGGGCCCGAGCTATATTACGGACATCTTTGTGAACGTCACCGACGCCAACAAAGCCAAGACCTACATCGACGAAATCCGGAGCGCCACCGGCTACGATGTCGAGGATTGGGAAACCGCCAATTCATCCGCCATGGCCGCCAACCGTATCCGCCGCGTGATGGCCTTCAGCATCAGCATGTCGATCTTGCTCGTCGCCGGATTCGGGATTTACAACATCCTGAACATGACCATCATGCAGAAGATGAACGATATTGCGATCCTGAAAGCGATGGGCTTCTCGGGCTGGGATGTCACCAAAATATTCATGATGCAAGCCCTGCTCATCGGCGTGATCGGCGTGATGATGGGCTGGGGACTCGGGGCGCTGATTGTGACCTTGCTCTCCAAGGTGTATGTCGGTGGTGACATCGGCTATTTCCCCATCCGCTTCGAGCCTTATTACTTCGGATTGGCCACCTTGTTTGGGCTGATCGTGACAAGTTTGGCGGGATTTTTTCCCGCCCGCAAAGCTGCCAATGTAGATCCAGTAGCCATTTTCAGAAAATGATCACACGCGAAAATATTTTAGAGACCAAAGGGATTGGGAAATACTTCTTCGACCCAGTGAAACTCAAGGTGCTCGACGACATCAGCTTCGAAGTGCACCGCGGCGAATTCCTGACGCTCCAAGGCAAATCCGGCTGCGGAAAATCGACCTTGTTGTACATCCTGAGCACGATGGACACCGAATACGAGGGCAATTTGATCATCGACGGCGAACAATTGAGCGGCAAAAACCGCGACCGCCTCGCCAAGGTCCGCAATGAAAAAATCGGATTCGTATTTCAATTCCACTACCTCTTGCCGGAATTCACCTGCCTGAAAAATGTGATGATTCCCGCCCTCAAACTGGGCAAATATTCCCGCAAGGAAATCGAGGCCCGCGCGTATCAAAAACTGGAAATGCTGGGCATTCAAGACCAAGCGCTCAAGCAGGCGAGCAAGCTCTCGGGCGGGCAGCAGCAGCGCGTCGCGATCGCGCGTGCGCTCATCAACGATCCCCTGATCATCATGGGCGACGAGCCGACAGGCAACCTGGACAGCAAGAACACAGCCATCGTCTTCGACATTTTCAAGGAACTCTCGACCGTGTACAATCAGACGATCATCGCTGTGACCCACGACGACGACTTCGCAAAGCAAAGCGACAGGACGATTGAGATGGCGGATGGGAAGATTGTGAGCCATGGGCGGCGCTGAGGATTAAGAGTCCGAGGCCTCTGGCCGATGGACGATCGAACATTTGCCTCTGGCGAACGAAAAAATTCTCGCACGCCAGAGGCAAAGGGTCAGTAGTCCATCGGCCAGAGGCCTCGGACTCATCCAAACAAATTCTCGCACGCCAGAGGCAAACGTTCATTGGTCCATCGGCCAGAGGCCTCGGACTCATCAACATGACCTGGGCCCCCCTTACTCCAGCCGCACCACCATCCCCGCATGCTTCACCTGCGTACCCGCGTGATAGGCGCGCATCATGTACGTGCCCGCTTGCAACTGGCTGAGGTCGAGGGGAATGGCATTGGTGCCGGGTTGAGCCTTGGAGTTCAATTGCAGCACCTTGTGGCCCAGCAGGTCGGTGACGGTGATCTCCACGTCGGATCCTGTGGACGAAATGAACCGATACGTGCTCACATCCTGCGTAGGTGAAGGCGCCAGGCTGAAGCTGGTTGAGGCATCGGCCAAGCGCAACCGCACGGTGTTGGAATAGGTCATGTCGCCATTGGGGCTGAGGTGGCGGAGCCGATAATAATTGTCGGCGGGCAAGGGGCTGCGATCCTCGTAGCTGAACTGAAGACGGTCGCCTTCACGCTGCCCCGTGCTCTGCTGCCCGATCGGCGCAAAGGTCTGGCCGTCTGCGCTGCGCTCGATTTCATACGACATGCTGGGGCCATCGGTCTGCTGTGACCAGTGGAGGAAATGGGTGGTGCCATCCGTCAAGCCGCCGAGTACCACATCCTCGATCGGCAAGACGCAGTTGCGGGCAACCACTGTGATCGGAATCCGCGGGGTGGAGGTGCAGCCTGCCGCCGTCGCCGCAGCATAATAAGTGGTGGTGGCAGGCGGGCTCACAGGGAAATTGGCACCTGCCAAACTGGATCCCAGATTGATGCCGCCCGTGAGGGCAGTGTACCAATTGATGGTCGCACCGTTGCTGCCGCCGGGCGCTGAAAAATTGGAATATACCGTCGTGGCCGGGCCCAAGATGTCGTCGGAGGCGGTCATGATCAAGGAAAATTGTTGGCCTGCTGTCACCCCAAGTGAGAAATTACCCGATTGGCTGTTGGGCCCACCTGCTACGAAGCCGGGAATCATGCCTTGGTTGACCATGTTGATCGCATACTCTGGATAGTCGAAGGCAGACCCATCCACGTCGGTGGTGACGTAGTCCCAATGAAAGCTCACCGTCCCCGTGCAGCCGATCGTCGCTGTATAATAGATGGAAGTGATGCCAAAATTGCCGCCGTTGCTGGATTCGATCGCGATGGAGGTGGGTGCACCCGCTGGATAGACGATGCCGACATCGGTGATCGGGATATGTGCCGTGGTCCAATTGGCGGGGGCAAATGGACCTGTGAAGTTCGCAATCTGGCCGCAAGTCATCGCCGTGAGAATCGAGGGGCTGCCAAAACAGACGGTGTCTGGGTTGGCATCGATCAAGGTGATCGTGGGCGTGGGATTGACCGTCACCGTGACAGGCGTGCGGGCACTGAAGCAGCTGCCATTGAACGCGCTGGCGTAGTACGTCGTGGTGACGGCAGGGGTCATGGGCGCATTGGCACCACTTCCGCTGGTGCCGACTGCCGCACCGCCAGCGGGTACCGTGAACCAATTGATGGTATTGCCCGGCGAGGTAGCGTTGACGTTGGTATTTTGTCCAGCACAAATGACGACGGGACTGGCGGTGACAGCGGTAGGCGCGGGCGTGGAGCAGGTCTGGGCGATGGTGACTGTGCGACAGGTAAAATCGGACCCACATGCAGCACTGAGGTTGAAATGGACATAGTAGTTTCCTGCAATGGTACTGGCCCAAGCCAAAGGAGTCGTACCCGAAGCCACGACTGGCCCGCCCGGCGTTCCACGACGTACCGTGATGAAGTCTGTCGCAACGGAGGATGCCGAGGAATAATTCGTGGAAGCTGCACAGCCGGTGATCGTATGGTATTCCCCCGCAAACTGGCAGGTGGTGACCGTGACGCTCGCGTTCACGGGGGCAGCTGCAGTTCCAAATGGGCTGAGGTTATTGCACTGGGCAGCGGCCAACTGGGCAGCCAACAAGAAAAGGAGCAGGCTCACAACCTTGCTGAATCCAAGCGTGGGGCATTGGCCCCCTTGGGTGACGGTGCTGGTTTTCATGGCCTTTGATGTTGAGCGTGATCGGACAAAGACTGCGTGCGCTTGGGAGCGGGTGTCGTTGGATGCTGGGGCAATTTGGCATCCGATGGGGTCTCTGAAGGCAATTGCGCGTCCACAGGCAGGGCTGATGCCTTGCCCTGCACATCGACTGGAGCCGGCGCCGACTTGGGTGTCTGGTCGATGATGAACCGGTCGGGATGCTGCTTCATGATCACCTGCACCTCGCTGGGCAGCCGATTAAATTCATCCATCGTCAAGGTCTGTGGCCCCGTCTTGGGTGCCTCGCCCGTGCGCGGCGAAACCGCTTGTGCCTGGCCTTGCAGGGCTGCACAACACAGCAAAGCAATTGCCAATACCCCGTATTGTATCCAATTTTTCATGAGAACACCGAATTAATTCCGTTTTGAAGACTGATCCTCAACACAATTTAGTGATTTTTTGATTCAAAACAATGGCATGGAGCCGGCCTCGGTTTGGGCACGAAAGCCCTGTGGCTCCATCGCCATGGGAGCAGGTCGTGCCGAAAATTGCTTTTCTTGCGATTGCCCGCAAAAAAAACGCCCCACAAAAATTGCGGGGCATCGAGGACTCGGTTCGTGAAATCCCGCGTCAATCTGCAATCAACACCTTGCGCACACAACGCGCCTTGCCGACTTGCACGCGGGCCATGTACATGCCTGCGGGAAGGTCTTGCGTGGCGATCCGCAAGTGGTGGCTGCCGCTGCCGAGGATGCCGCAATGCTGCGAGGCCACCAATTTGCCGCTCAAGTCCAGCATTTCAATGCTCGCCTCAGCGCCAGTGGCAACCTCGAGTTTCACATTCAGGAACTCATGCGCCGGATTGGGGTAAATCACGATTTCGACCTGGTCTTCGAGCGCACGGGCCATGCCCGTGACGACCGTGTTCTTGAACGTGGACGACATTTCGCATTGGATCAGGGCCTTTGAACTGGCTTCCTGCAGGATGGCCACCGTGGCCATGCGGTCTTGGTCCCACACAAGGCCATAGGCCTCGGTTTTGGTCATGACGAGCGAGTCCCCGACGGAGGCCGGCAGATTGACCGCCGTTCCCTGCGAAGTGAACAAAGCGCGGCGCAATACATTGTAGTGTTGCAGTTCGCCATTGCCGCCATTTCCAAACACCGTGTCCTCAACCAATCCCGCAAACAGCACGGCACTCGGCATCGGCGGTCCGGCCAACACACGCTTGATCACCATGCGTGACTGGATGGAATCCGCGCCCACTGCAAATTGGCTGATGTCGATGCGCATCGTGGACATGCCGCCGCCGTAGCTCGCAAACAAGCTCGTGTCGGCATAATTGGTTGCGTTGCTGATCACCGTGCCGTTGATGACGATGCGCGGCGTGCCGCCATAGACGCCATAGTAGTTGGTCCGGGCATCGTTGTCCACGGTGTTTTGCTGGCTCAGGTAGCAGGTGGAATAGGGTGCGCTGGGATGAATGGAGATGTGCAAAACGTCGGGATGCAGGTCGAAATTGGCCTTCAGCCCGGGATTTCTGCTTGCGCAGATGCTGCATTTGGTGTTGGTGAAGTGCTCCACCATCGTCTTTTTGGGCACTTGCGCATTCACAAGTGAGAGTCGAAGTAAAGCAAGGGCAAGGATTACGATGAACTTTCTCATTTTTCTTGATTCTAAATGCAAAGATAGGGTCAGTTCAGCGGCAAGAAGTTGAACCACATCAAGAAATTGGCCCCGTCTGCCTCATGCTTTGGACTTGGACCGCTTGTTGCGAATGCGTGACAGGAACTCGGTGGTCATGCCCAGGTAGGAGGCCAATACAAATTGCGGAAGGCGCAGCGCCACCTTGGGATAGTGGGTCAAGAAGTGTAGATAGCGCTCCTCGGCGGACTGCGTGAGGTTGGAGATGACCCGGCGTTGGTAAAAAGCCAGCCCACGCTCGGCCAGGATGCGAAAGAGCTTCTCAAACTTGTGGTTGGAAGCCTTGAGCGCCTGCTCGGTGGCAAAATCGAGCTGCAAGACGATGCTGTCCTCCAGCGCAACGACATGGAGGGTGGCTGGCTGCTGGTAGACATAGCTGTTGTAATCGGTGATCCACCAGTCTTCGATGGCAAACGAGACCGTGTGGTCCTGCCCTTTGTGATCCACTGCGTAGGCGCGAAACATCCCTTGGACGATATAGTTGCGGTGCTGGGCCGTCGCCCCCGGCTGCACGATCAGCTGTCGTTTCTTGACCTTGGCCTCCTTGAAACTGCTTGCAAAATGCACCTTTTCCTCCTCGGTGAGGGATACAATGCGGCAGGCGAATTCGATGATCTTCTCGTGGTTTGTCATATCAAGGAACATAGCAGAAATGGCAGGGCTGGAACCCTCCGGCCATAGGGACGACTCTTCGGCCTGCCTGTGAGCACCCTCGTTGTACAAATGGCATGCATGGGTAGCTTTTGATCCATGTTCCAAGATAGCGATTCTTTGGGGAATCGGGAGCGCCGTTGCAATAGCGTACGACAATTTCGGGACCTGTTCGTCGGCCCTGCCCAAAATCCCGTTGCCGTCGGGATGGGCCGACGAAAAGCGTAATTCCGACGGATCCGCCCACCCTTGCGCACAAAAAACGCCCCGCAAAAATTGCGGGGCGTTGAAGATTAAGGAGGTGGAATCGGTGATCAATGCGCGATCATCACCTTGCGCACGCTGCTCGTCTCGCCGACTTGCACGCGGGCCAGGTACATGCCTGCAGGTAGGTCCTGCGTGGCGATGCGCAGATTGTGTTGGCCGCTGCTGAG
>JANMIM010000156.1:0-1387 GCA_031375795.1 Bacteroidota bacterium | reverse complement strand
GTTTTGCAACTCGGCCTATTACACCTTTGTGGCCGTGGACCAGTCTGGTCGGCCGATACCTGTGATCGAGATCGAGCCTGACACCGACATCGAGAAAAAATATTTCGAGGGGGCGATGCGCCGCAGGGAATTGCGCTTG
Organism: Bacteroidota bacterium; assembly: GCA_031375795.1. Taxonomy (GTDB): domain Bacteria; phylum Bacteroidota; class Bacteroidia; order J057; family JADKCL01; genus JADKCL01. The sequence goes on along the minus strand of JANMIM010000156.1, from coordinate 1,248 downwards.
GTGAGTGCCGGCAGAATGAAGCCCGAGGAAGCGCTGAACCTCCGCGATTTTTTTTCAGCAGACTGAGGGTGGCCCTTGCAGCCGCCGTCTGATAGGCTTTCCAAAAAAATGGGCCTTTGGTTGCAATTCGTTACAAGCAAAGGATTTTTTATTACTTTTAGGGTGGAATAGATTGTTCGTTTTCGCTGTGGTTACCTTCTACTTAGCAGTTTTTCAATGACCTCTATCGATACCAATATTGATAAGCTAGATCGCAAGATCCTCAACATCTTGATGCAAGATGCCCGCACACCGTACCTGGAGATCGCGCGCACCTGCAACGTATCTGGCGCCACCGTGCACCTGCGCATCCAAAAGCTGGAAAAGACGGGCATCATCAGGGGCTCGCGCCTCATCGTGGACCCTGCCAAGCTCGGCGTGGGCATCTGCGCCTACTTGGGAATCTACCTCGACCGGGGATCACATTTTCACGAGGTCGTGGACGAGCTCAAAAAGGTACACGAGATCGTGGAATGCCACTACACGACCGGCATCTATTCGATTTTTGCAAAGATCTATTGTCGCGACACAGCGCATCTCAGGGAGGTGCTCAACGATAAGATACAAGCCATCCCCATGGTGCTGCGCACCGAGACCTTGATCTCCCTGGAAGAGACCTTTGAACGACAAATCATCCTCGACAACGACGAATGAGGCTTTTGCATACCCGCACAGGGATTTATGTGGCTTTGATAATGGCTTTGTTGACTGCATGCAAAAACAAACATGCAGACTTCATCCTTACCAACGGCATCATCCACACGATGGATTCACAAGGCAGCATCGCCCAGGCATGTGCCATCCTGGACGGCAAGATCGTGGCCGTCGGCCGCACCGACGAGCTCATGTTTTCCTACGAGAGCGACTCGGTCCTGGACCTGCGCGGTGGCCAGGTTTTTCCGGGGTTCATCGATGCACATTGCCACTTCTACGGGTATGCCATGAACCAAGAGCAGGTGAACCTCATGGGCACCACGTCTTGGGAGGAATGCGTGAGCAAGGTCGAGGAGTTTGTGAAGAACCACCCTACCCCATGGATCATGGGCCGTGGCTGGGATCAAACCAAGTGGCCCAAGCAGCAATTCCCCGACCTGAAATTGCTCGACGAGAAGTTTCCCGACGTCCCCGTCTTCCTGCGACGCATCGGCGGGCACACCGCCATCGCCAACAGCAAGGCACTTGAGCTCGCGGGCATCAACAACAACACCA
>JANMIM010000937.1:0-20695 GCA_031375795.1 Bacteroidota bacterium | reverse complement strand
TCGGGTCGGCAAGCGCAAGGAAATTCCATCCCACACAGGCCGGGAGCACCTCAACATCAACGGGGCACTCAATGCGGAGACTCATGATGCCGTCGTCCATGAATCAGAAGTGATCAACGCCCAATCGACGATGGAATTGTGCGAGAAGCTCAAAATGAAACAACTCGCTGGACTGATCATCATTTTTGCGGACAATGCACGCTACTACAAGTGCAAGGCGATGACCGAATACTTGAAGAACAATCCCAGGATACAATTCATCCCACTTCCTTCCTACTGCCCAAACCTGAACTTGATCGAGCGGCTTTGGAAGTTTTACAAGAAAAAAATCCTCTATCAGCAATATTATCCCAACCTTCAAAAAATGCGGGAAGCAACGCTCGATTTCTTCGGCAGTCTTCAAGATTATGCTGATGAACTCGAGACATTGCTCACGCTAAATTTCCAAATTGTAACGCCAAAAGTTTCGGAAACCCGGACGTGAGGGCTATAGCATCGAATGAAAATGGCTCTTTTCGGCGATAGGGAGATAACTTCTCTGCACATTTCATCGTCGGTCATGATTTTTGTGGGAAACCTCACTCTCGCCCAAAAAGGTGCGGATTGCAAATGATGGAAGCAAGGTTGAACAAATGGGAGGGGCATCCTGAACGAACGAGGCAACAAAGAAACCGATGGGAATTGTTTGGTTGTGGTTGAGTCGATCTTCCGTTTAAGTTTGGTGAATGTTTGCGAAGTATCGAATTTGATTGGGTTTCGCGGCGCTAGTCACTTCTTAGTTGGGAATGCCGCCCCTCAGACATTCAAGGGAAATGCTAAAATCGCTTACCCGCCAACTTTTCTGAAATCAAAGAAACCATTCGGGAATTGTTTGGACAGCATTGAGTTCGTATTCCGATCCTATTCGGTGAATGTTTGGTAGGAATTCAATCGTCTTAGGCTTCATCGTCCTCGATTGGCCGTTGCGGAATCACCAATGAAACCCGCGAATCCCTTCGATGTGACCATTGAACGGGTGGCACATTGCAAAATCAACTTGGAACGGCTTCCCAAAAGTGGTCAGAGCAAGCGGAAAAGTATTGCAAAAGGAGAAATTAAAAAGGAAAAAGCAGTGGAAATAAGGCGAAAAGTATCAGAGAAGCAGGCGAAAAGCCCTTCGATGAAATGACCTAAACTGAAAAGGCGAGAACATGGAGTATCCATCCTACAACATTCTTTTGACACTGATTTGCGTCGCCGGTTGAAGGCGATGGAGGGAACTAAAAGCTGCGTAAAGTTGGCTACAAAGTGGCAAGCTCCAGTCCACACTTGTCCAGCTTCGATTAAAGCGACTCGCTGAAACAGCACTCTATTGCATCCACCAAGGCTTGCTCAGTCACTCCCTTGCCTTCCCTGACTTGACGCACTCGCATCCAGAAACACCTGGTATGAGAGATTGATCATTTGACAACTGTCCATTATTTTTATAGATTTGAACGATTGCCGTGTAAATGGCCCTTGTCCTAAAAAATGCAGAAATATTAAAAATAAAATCAATTTTGAATAGCAATCTGCTTCTCGGTGCAAGAAATATTGGCGTATCCTTCCGCAAGACAGGAGGAGAGCAGTTTGTTGTATTGGACGGTTTGAACCTAGAAGTGTTCAAGGGAGAATTTCATTCCATCATTGGGAATAGCGGTTCTGGAAAATCTGTACTGGTCAAATCCTTGCTAGGACTAAATCCAGAATCTGCAATTATCAGTGGTAACATTGTCTGGGAAGGAGAATCTATCTCTCTTGCAAATGTCCCTCGCCTAATGAAACTTCGAGGATCAGAAATTGCCATGATCTTCCAAGATCCGATTTCGAGCTTAAACCCAGCGTTGACAATTGAAAAGCACTTCAAGATTTTGGCCAATCGACACATTAATAAGCCATTTGCTCAGGTTCTACCGGCGATTTTTGATGATCTTGCTAAATTGAACATTGAAAATCCAAAGAGAGTATTTGAGCAATATCCACATCAGATCAGTGGGGGAATGGCACAAAGAGTAATGATCGCAATGATTCTTTTGCTGAAACCTAAGCTGATTCTCGCAGATGAGCCAACTTCAAATTTGGATGTCGCAACCTCACATGAGGTTTTGAGAATATTAAAAGACCTAACAATTAGTAAGCAGATTACCGTAATTCATATTTCACATGATCTTCAGCTTTGTGCAAAATTTAGTACCAATCTTTCGATAATGGCTGAAAAAAGAATAGTCGAGAGTGGCAAAGTGGAAGATGTTCTACACAAGCCCCAATCAGACGCTACAAAAACATTTTTGAGCTACCTAACTTGAAAATAAGATTCTGATGGAAATTTATAGACTTGAGTTGGCATTCTTCAACCCCGCCGAAAATAGGTGGCAACTTTTTCAAGAAGATTCCTACGAGCAACCTGAAGAGCGGGAAGAGAAGGAAGAGAATTTTGAATTGCTTTTTTGTTCCGTCGCACAGAACACTTTGAAATCTCTTAGAAAATCTATACAATCAATCGCTGATATTAAGAAAAGCGGAGCTAACATCAAACTTATGCCAGGAATTGAGAAGGATAATCAAAAACCTCTTGAAATTTCTGGAGCAGAAATATGGAAACGACTTCTCGATGTCGTTCAAAATGAGACTGTCCCTCCTAATCAAAAAATCGACAATGTCCATCATGCCTCCCTTATACAAGAAGGCGAAGTGGTTCAAAATACATCTCTTAATCCAGAAGGTGATGTTGCTAACAATGAGACAGTCTCCCCTAATACAAAAAGTAACGATGATCTATTACATCTTATTTTGAACGGTATAGAACGAAAGCACATGAAAATTGCAAAGTATCAGAAGGTTACAGATGATCTTGCAAAGAAATTGTTTCATGCGATCAGAAGAAAGGAAAGTGTAAAATATGATAAAAAGCAAGTGAGGAAACTCATCTCAACACTATTCATAGCAAGAGACTGGGATGTTTATGGTAGGATTTCATTTCCCCATGCTCTTGATCCAAAATCGACGTTTTCAGGGGCAACAATTCGAGAAATGGATGTTGAAATACAATTCATGGATTTAAAGAATCCAGATCAGTCACCCAATCCAATTAAAACTTCATTTTGTGGACGTCCCCAGAACTCAGTATTTGAAGACTATCTCAAAAAAATGGAATGTGAAGACCCATCTGGGCTCCATCGAGATCTCGATTACCAAGTTTCATTGGACTTATGTGATTTAACACAAAGAGATTCTAAGGAAACTGTCCTATATGGGGAAAAAGGTGCGACAATACCCTACTTTCATTTCTGCACTATTCCCAAAAAAGAAGAACGAATTTGGTATATTTTCTACGCTCATCTCTATGATCTATTTCAAACATTTCTTTCACCAACTCCTGAGGAAAGACAAATTAGAATGCGAGTCCTTCCGCTTCGAATTTGTGGTTATGACCATTTTTTTCATATTTACTATATTGGAAAATCAGCCCCACTTTGGCAAAACAGTCAGGTGGGTATCTTAAAAGAGTGCTTGCGAGAACTCCTTGTACAAATGCATGTTTCGGCATTTCAATATTATTCGTCAAGAGATCTACGACGAATTGAGAATTTGGATCAAAATGCAAGAAGGCAAATATTTTGTAAACACGCTCCGAATCTAGTTCGTATGAATTGGGCGGAATTTGAAAAGGATAGCCATAATACCAAGCAAATTTATATATACACGGGTGGAGCAAGAAAGAATCTCTTCGTCAAATGGCGCTTAATGAAAGCTGACGAACTTGAAAAATTAGCAGATAGCTCAAATCTTAATATTAAAGGTAGGCAAAACTATAATTCCGCATTTCTAGACGACCAAGAATCACCATTGAATTACGGGGAAGGAAATCCACATATTGCTAAAATTGACAGAGGCAAGGTCAAGATATATGTACCTTGGGAAAATTTGGATGGATTCAAAACGCTTGTGGGCTTTTTCCAAGGAACAGGGGAGGAAAGGCTTCGTGAGCAATGGATCTGGTTGGACAAGAAAGCTAAATCCATAGAGCATCTAAGGAGAATTTTTCCAGATATATGAGCAAATGTTCCGAAAATTATGAGTTTGGCATTATCTTTGCAAGTCAATAAAAAGAAAGGAGTTAATAAGTTATGGGAGGATTTGGTTCACGTGGCGGAATAAAAAAACGCCCAGAGCATGAAGAAAAATGCAGCAGCCTCGATCAAAAGGCAGCCGCAGATGTAATCAACCTTATCGAATTGGAGTTTGATGAGAGTTCGAAAAGAATTATTTCATTGGCCAAGAGACTCTCAGCTAAAAATGTTCGAGATTGAATCTAGAGAGCTGCCGCGCCGCATCAATGAAGCACTGGCAAGTTTAAGCCATCAATTCACGACGCCAAAGGCGCAACTATACTATCTTTCGCTGGATACCACTGGGGCATGTGATTTGTCCTGCTCGATGTGTTATTACAATCCGGAGATTGATCTTTCAAGAGAGTTTGTGCAACTTGGAATCTTGAAGGAAAGAATCGAGGAAGCTTATCTGCAACTTGGACTGAGATGCCTCGTATTCTCAGGGAAAGAGCCATTATTAAACCTTGAGCGTCTCAAAACAATAGTGCTATGGGCAAGAACTAAGTTTGGTTCGCATTTGATACTAGGACTCATAACAAATGGAGTTATTCTCAATAAGAAATTTGATCTAATTCTTGCAAGTGGGTTACTTCAAGCATTGGATTTCGTCGATTTGTCCATTGATTCTAATGAATCTTCTAAGCACGACCAGATTCGAGGTCGTCAAGGTGCTTTGCATCATACGTTGTCCTCCCTGCAAAAACTGAATCATTTTTTACCTGACAAACGTATCGGGAGTGCCTCCATACTATTTCAGAACAATAGTGACTCACTCATTGATTTAATTAAAGAACAGATTGGGAAGAATCGAAATTTTTATTTTTCACCGGTGCAGCCACCTCCCGATTCCGGAATTGAAGTTCCCAAGCCCTCTGTGATTCTGAATTTCGTGAATCGAATCATGAAGCTTTTAGAAATGGAAGCAAGCCACAAAGGAATTGAAATTACAATCATGCTATTAGGTCTAAATACTTACGACCTAATTGAAAATGGTGTTTTTAGCGATGATGATATTGAAATTGATGAAAATGACCAATTGTTCGTAGAGTTCAATATTTGCGATAACAAATTGATAATGCTCCTTCAAATTGTTCCTGAGACATCTTGGAGGGTGGCAAAAGTCACTTATGATGGCTGGTATCTACCAAATACCCACTTTCTCCAAACGGCTAACCCCGAAGTGTATGCAGTAGGCAATGTTGTTTCCTCCTCAATGGTTGAACTTTACTGTTCTTCAATCTCAAACGCGTCCATTCTTAAACAGATGCTAGACTCAAGGGAGCAGCATGAATGTCGAAATCGCGAATGTTGGAACACCTGTTTGGGAGGGTTTGCAGGCTCCGAACATAACTTGATTCGAAATCAAAGTTTGACGAAAAAGCCCTACCTTTGTAACAGGTGAAAAACAGTTTTAGTTATGAAAAAGCTATACAGAGCCATATTTTGTGCATTAGCACTAGCTTTTACCGCCTGTGATGGGGCTAAGGAAGGTTCGACACTCCCTAGCCTGGAGTTGATTTACAACGTTGATGAAAACCCAACAGAGAAGAGCCTACTTGCCCAATGGATACAGTCCGAATTGGGAGATACTGGCATTCAGGTGAAGCTTTTGCCTTTACCTACGACTGAATTCTATGAAAGAACCAATGAGGGAAAATTTCAAGCGGCTCTGAATCTCTGGTATCTTGACTACAACGATCCAGAGGGTTTCCTCACAGATTTCTATTCAAAATCCAGTTACCGCTTTTCAAAATACAATAACCCCCAATTTGATTCTCTCTACCTTACATTTCTTTTCGCCAATTCGGCCCAGAGGAGAACTGAATTGTTACAAAAAACAAAGGCATTGGTGGAGAAGGATTTGCCTTGGATCCCGCTCTTTTCAAACGACGATATTTTCCTTATCATGCCTGGCTACGAAGGATTTCAATCCAATGCCTTCCAGTATTATGAATATCAACGAATCCAACAACCAGAAATACATGCCTCAATTGATATAGATGTGCAAACTTTTGATCCTGCAATGACCTATGACCTTGGGAGTAAGCACATGGTGACACAGATGTATGAAGGGCTAGTAAAGATGGATGGAAATAATAACGTTGTACCAAACTTGGCTTCATCCTATTCAGTTAGCCCATCGTATGATACCCTTGATTTTACCATAAGAACTGGCGTATTCTTCCATAAATGCTCATTCCTAAGCGTACCACGGGAGTTGAGCGCAGAGGATGTTAAGTTTTCATTCGAGAGATTGACGAAACTTGGTTCTCCGTATGGATATATTTTCGATCATGTAATTGGAATTGAAGAATATAGGTCTGGAAAAACTGACCATATCTCTGGACTCCAAGCATCTGATTCTAAGAGTCTTAGAATGATTTTGAAGAAACCATTTCCATCAATGATAAACTGGCTCCTAGCTCCAGCGGCCTATATCGTGCCATCGAATTTGCCAAAGGATTTTGATTTCACTAAAGAATCGTGTGGCACTGGGCCATTCGTTTTGAGTTCTTGGGATGGAGAGAAAGCTAGCTTCACTAGCTATAAGAACTATTGGCTTGATAGTCTTTTGCCTCACAATGATACCCAAAGGAAACTAACTGTGACTGTAATAAAGGACTCCAATCGCGAATTGGCTGCATTTAGGAATGGGGAAATCAACATCCTAAACCTCAGAATTCCACATTTTTCCATTGTATTTGACGAAACGGGCAATTTGAAGGACGAATGGAAAGCCTTTTCTTTGCGAGAAGTACACCTTGATAATTTGAAGTTTCTGGGTTTCAATATGACTGATAGCGTTTGGGGAGGAAATGAGTCTAGCCTTCGGCAACTTGTCTCGGATCGGCTTGATAGAACTAAGATGGTTAAGCAGATTCTGAGAGGCAAAGGGACTGGTCAAAAGAGCATCATTCCAACTGGAATGATATTGGAGTAACATCGGATGAAAGAGACTGCGCTATTACTTGGACGTATTCTCTTCAAGCTTCTGCTGATTTCTAGCATTAGCTTTTTCATTCTATACATGCTGCCTGGCGATCCCGCTCGGATTGTTTTGGGGCCAAAAGCAACTACACAATCATTAAATGAATTCGCAAAGCTACATGCGCTTGATCGGCCAGTTTATGAGCAGTTTCTCTTACACATTGGCAACTTGGCTAGTTTAAATTTAGGCAATTCAATTACAAGAGGTAGCAGTGTTGTTGGCATCATGACCACTCCACTCAAATACACACTTGAACTTCTATTTGTTTGTGTCGTTTGTTTTTGGCTTTTCTCGTTTGTCATTCCAATTGCCTTCCTTAAATTTGGAATGAGAAAGGCTCTAAATACATATATTTCATTGTCTGCTTTTGTTGCTTTTGTCCCAATATTTGTTGTGGCCACTGTACTTGTGATATTGTCGGCTAAAACTGGTTGGGTTGATCTTGGATCACGCCCGATTGCTTTGATCTTTGGAGGACTCATCATAAGTGCATACCCAATTTCGTTAGGCAATTCCATGCTAAGGGATTCTATATTCAGGGAAATGCAAACAGGATATGTACTGAGAGCTAATGGATTCGGTCTTCAGTGGTGGAGTATTTTGAAGTTGGAAATCTTGCCAAATAGTCTTTCTTCATATTTTAGCATCTTTACAAGTAGTATCGTATATTTCGTTACTGGTACGATTCTAGTGGAGATCATAATTGGCTTTCCAGGCATTGGAAGATTAGCGATTGAATCAATCCATACAAAAGATCTCCCGCTCTTGCATGGATGCACCCTTGTGTTTTCAATTGTGGCCGTTTTAGCCTCTGAAGGACTTGAGTTTTGCAGAAGGTGGATTGCCCCAGTAAGTCTTTCAAATACTCGAAATAGGTGGTGAGATGAAATTCAAGTTGTCAATCATTTGGTTGGTTCTTCTCACTGTTTTGGCATGTATTGCATTATTTTTGGACAACAAGACTACCTCTGATTCAGAAAACATACTAGCTCATCCTTCGACGAAATATGTTTTCGGAACCGATGAATTAGGCAGATCTCTATTTGCAAGATTAGCCAAATCTACTAGCAAGACGTTATTTATTGGCATCGTTACTGCTATTGCCAACCTTGGTATTGGTCTGTTTTTGGGTATATTCGTTATTCGAATGGGCAGGCTCTTTGAAAGATTCGCGACTGTATTGATTGATCTTTTTTGGACGATCCCGTATTCCATATTTGCGATTCTAGCCCTCAGTATCCTTGAAATCAATGCATTTACTGTCATTGCAGTCCTTGCCCTAACAAACTGGGTGGGGGCTGCCAGAATGTTTAAAGAAGAAGCATATAGAATCAGAGATAGCAATTGGATGCTTGCTGCGAAAAGCTATGGCTTATCAAATTCCCAGATAATTTTCAGTTTTATGCTACCCTTTCTACGGCCACATATTCTTTCCTACGGTGCATTGATTAGCGTTGAGGTTTTTTCCCTTGAAGCAGGGCTTTCCTTTCTAGGATTGAGTACACCACCCCCATTCCCCACATGGGGAGGCATGATTGCTCAAGGCCTACCGTACTTTGAATCTGGTGCATGGATTGTTTTGATACCTACTACTTTCCTTTTCTTGACAGTTTGCTCGTTTTATCAAATTGGTAAGCATTTCAAAAAGAACCTACCATGAAAAGTACAAATTCATCTTACGATTCCTTATTCGCTGATGGGTTTGATTTTGAGGAGAATGATCATCCCCAAGAAGTAGTTGAGAAATATTTTCGATTGATTACTCCCTTCCTTCCGTCAAAAAAGCCTAATGTGGTTTTAGAAATTGGTTGCGGTACTGGATTGCATTTGGGTCAATGGTTAACTCTAGGCATGGATGGCGTTGGTTTCGATCTCAGTAGAGAAGCAATCGAATTAGCTAAGAATCGATTGGAAGGTAATGAACATTTGATTGCTCTTGTTGTTGGAGACATCTTAGATAAAAAGAAAATTGAACCGCTCGAAGGTCAATTTCCACTTATTGTCAGCCACAAACATTTTCCAAACATATTTGACTTTAGTAATCTCCCATTGATATTTTCAGAGGTTCATTGTTTGCTATCTGCTGGTGGGATTTATATTTTTGACTATGTATTTCATATTCCGGAAATTGAGAAACAGTTGAATAGAAATTCCAATGAGCAGATTGTTTTAAGATCGAAAAGTGAAATGGGTATTGAGCTTGAAATTTGCTATAACTTAGACGGGTTCTACTTTTCTGAGCTTTATTCGATTGCAACCCAAGAGTATTTACTATCCTTGCTTAATAACTTGGGCTGTAATGTTTTAGCTATTTCACCTTGGATAGAAAACAAGGATTTGAATCAACCCTTTGCTTTTGAAGCTCTGCGTTCAATCGTTATTATTCAAAAAAAGAATGGCTAAAGGAATCCTCCAATAGTCCCCAATTATACACCCTATTATATTTTCTGAAAACGCTTCTTTTTTGGCAAGAATACCTTTTCGCAAGGGATACATCATTTCAAATCCAAATCCAATTGGCTCGCAGTCTGCCGAAACAAATCCATCCCAGGAATGTCATCATACCTAGAGTTTAGCTTCTTTCGTAATCCAAACAATCGCTTTTCGGCAGTATCCACAAGCTGATCAAATGTCGCGATACGAATCTTGCCAACATCTGACTTTTGGTCATTTTGCACAACCACGATTGGCTGAATCTTCTGTGAAAATCTCTCCCCGATAACAAAAGCATCAATGGTAGCTGAGCCAACCAAAACGCCGCAATTCACAAAATCTTCAACATAGCCCTGGGCTTGGTTTCTTTCCTCTCTACCCAGTGGAAAACCGCTACGCTTTAATTCCAGAATCAGGATTTTGCTAATGCTGCTGAGCTGCGACTCACTGTCGAATGAGTCTGTACCTGTGATCGAAAGTGTTGCGTTTGCCAAGACTACAATGTCGGGGCGCTTCCGGTGATTTCTGAAGGCATTCTTTTGGATTTTGGTCTTGAAAACCTTTTCCGTGGCGGTTTGCAATTGGCTGTTTGAGGCATACTCCGCAGATTCGTATTCCGGCCCGAAAAGCCATCTAGCCTCGGTTACCAATGGATGCAACGTATGAAGTTCATCCACGTCCTTATCCTTCGAGAGCTTCCTGGTGGCTTCGATCACCGATAGGCGATTGTCAATTTCATCCAGAACCGTTAGTGCATCACGAATAGACCACTTTTCCAACAAAGAATTCATCCCTTCGACATCGTCCTCAGACAATTTCCCAAGCTTCAAGAGGAGTTCTTTTCCAGATCTCGTTTTCTCCAGGTTCACGATGGCCTCTACTGCCAACGAAATTGCTTCTGGCCTCGCGGTCGGGTGCGAAAGTGCGATGGATTCAATTGCCTCATTGACTTCGTATTTTCCAAGAGGGGAAAGTCCAGCAAATTCACCAGCAATATCGTTGCGGATTTGCCGCTTGGTCTCTTCGATGTTTTCCTTGGCGACGACCCCACACATTTCCATCACATATTTCGAGACCTCTTGAAAGACTTCGTTCAATTGTGTAGACTTTTGGAACCCTGTCCAATCTTCGAGAATGTAATCCGCCAAATCGTTTGTTTTAACCACAACCGTGTACCTTTTGGCAATTCTTGTTCTTCCATCCAACACAGCTTCATTGCCCAAAATCCATGAGGGTTCGCCCACTAGACGATTTCCTTGCCAAAATGCAATGCCTTGATATAGCGTATTTCGACTGGATTTCTGTGAATCAATGAAATATGCAGTCAGTAGCATTTCGCCGACGGGAATTTCTCGTTGATTGATTAGCCCCGAATGCTTCTCTAAAGGAACAGTTTCCTTGTTGATGGAAAGTACGAAATTCGGGTCATGGAGGAATTTTGCAGAGAGAATCTCTAAGATTTTCTTCGGCTTGGGCAGATTTTCTGAGACAACAACCTCTAGCCGAGTACCAAATTGGTCGGATTTCCGGAAAGTTTCCTTGCTGATCACGAATGGTTGCGATTCACTGACAGTTTTGATCACAAAGGTCGATTCCGTTCCGGATGAACTGGTGATGACGGTATATTCATCGTTGAAGCACAGGAGACCATGCCGACCGACGCCATTCCTGCCATAGGCAATTCGATGGCCTTCCTTTCCAGGCGGAAAAGACACATTTTTACCTTGATGCTTGAGACGGTTGTATCCCAATCGCATCCATCGATTGTGAAAATCCTCCTTTGTGATGCCAATTCCGTTGTCCTCGACCACCAATTTCTGTCCTCGCTCCTCTGGAATCGTGATATTCACAGTTGTGGCCCCGGCGTCCCAGGCATTCGCTACGAGTTCGGACAAAGCTATCTCAGGAGAATGAACCAACGATCCCAGTGTTCTAAGAAGGTAATCCTCCTCGAAGAGCGATCCCTGAATGTATTGATCATTTTTTGCCTTGGCCATCTCAAGTATTCAAAATTAGTGGTCTTTCCCTCAAATTTGCATCACTGGCAAGATAGCTTCCCAGAGATGCAAATTCGCCAAAATAGCATAGCTTTCCAATTCTCGCTGTCCAAAATCAGTGATTGTAATCGTCCACTCGGTCAAACACCTTCTGGGCTGAAGGACTCTTTGTTCCTTGGTCTTCCATGCGGGAGGTGACAGCTTGGTTGGTGTGGGATTCCTGTTGTAGCAGCCAATGAAGGCTCGAATGAAGGCTCGCTTAATCCATCGGTGGACATGAAAACGATAGCGGAAGGCTAGGAAGTAGCATCATGCGCTCCCATCGCCATGCATTCAATCGAGTCTTTGGATTGTCAAGCCATTTCAAAGGCAGGATTCAAAATCCTTTGAATGCTGAACGATCCCAGAAAATCCTCGATCAACTCGTTGGCTTTTGTGGACGTGGCTAGTAAAGGTACACAACCCATTTTTCGTCCCTCGGAAAAGCTAGGAAAAGCCAAGAAAAGGCTGGAAAAGCTAGGAAAAGGGCATTTTCATTTTTGAGCAAAAATCGTCCTGAAATACCTACACGCATTGGAGTCCCTTGAAAGCTTCAGCATTAAAGAACGGCTGGATTCTGTGGACGCTATTTGGATAGGTACACGATTCGTTTGTTGCACGAGGGCTAAGCCGAAAAGTGTCGGAAATGTGTCGGGATTTGTATGGAAGGGTGTCGGAAATGTGTCGGAAATAATAGGAAAAGTGTCGGAAAGGTGTCGGAAGTTCCTTTTTCGAGGGGATGATGGGCAGCAACTCCACTCCATTAGCATGGTTTTGCTTGATTTTCGCGGGCCATTCTGCCACATCTTTACCTTAGTCGGGGAAAATGGAACCGCCCCATGAGACTGAACTCACGGGGCGGTATTCGTTGGGCAATGGCAAGAAGTCGCCTAAAACTCGAAAATCTCTTCGGCTTGCCTAGCTCGCTCCCCAAAGGTCGGCATCCCTTCCACGCCGCAGTCTGGCAGTCCGAGCGATTCGGTGTTTCTGGCGATCTCGCGCACCATCTCCATTTTCTCGGTCACGCCATACATCTGGTCCAGGAAGGCGATGATCGCCCGGCGCCTGGAGCCTAGGTGCAGCCACACCTGCGACTCGCCAAGCATCCCGTTTGATGCTTTTGCGAGTCGCAGAAAGGCGAACTCGATTTCGGCGTCGGTGGCCGTCAAGATAGATTCCTGCACCTTCACGAGCCGCTGCCTGAACTCCGAGACTGATAACTTTTCGTTCCTTGTGTCCATTTTCCTGAATTGGGTGAATTTTTAGCCCACACCCTTGATACGAACACATAAAGCATTGGTTATCAATTAATTAAAATATGCAACAAGGCGAAATTTCCTGTTTCCTGGCTATCGCAAAAAGAAGCCGATGAGAAGAGGAAAAGTAGAGGAAAAGAAGACACCAAAACAGCAAAAGTATCGGAAAAGAAGGCGAAAAGAAGCGGAAAAGTATCCGAAAAGGAGGCGTTTACCATTTGGCTACATTTTCCACTTTCGCCGACATGTCCTAGATGCGATACCGCTCAGCTCAACTACCCTCATCAGTGGCCTCCGCATGGATTGGCTTCTCCCATTTCTTAGAGCCGTAGTGGTTTAGGCAAACCGCAAACGACCCGATTTCCCTGCCCTTGTAGAAGGCCAAGAGGATGTCGCGGTAGCACTTCCGGGCCGATACGAGGTCGTAGTAGGAAAAACTCGATTCCCTAGCCTTTGTAGCTCCCCGCACGGTGGCCTTGAAAGTCACCCGAAATTTGAACTTGCGCTTGTAGTCGAATTCGCGCTGCCCCTTCGGCAGTCCCAAATCCGAGATTTTCTCCAATGTCTCGCTTTCTGTTTCCATCTCTATTTCATGATTTTGCTGTTCCTATCGCCAATCGGGCTGCACGCCGCATTCCCTAAGCCAGCAGCTCAAAAACAGCAGCCTTGGGATCACCACACCGAATCGCATATTCCCGCAAGCTCGTTCGCTTCTTGCCAGACGGCCCGCGAAAGTAAAGCCGGACGACGCAGCATTGGAGCAACTTGCCTCCAATGTCTTCCAAATACCAAGAACCACAACGGCTGATGCGCCTCAACGCGATGCCTTTCTTATTGCAACTTGAGCGGACAAAGGCGGCTACGCTTTCGTCTAGCGCCCCTTCATTCGCCATCATGGCCTCGTAAGCGTCGGTCGTTTCGCGCACGATGGGATCGATGATTCTATTCACTGGATACCTTATATATAGCGTTCAATATTTTGCCTGTTGAGAGGTCGTCACCGCCGACATGCTCGAAAACCAAGATAATGCGGGGGCCACCGGGCGGCGACCTCCCGCACCAATCAACTACAGAGAAACGCGCCCTCAGATCAGAAGGCTTTGGATAAAAAAGGGAGATAATTTGTGAATCGCAGCAATCAGACCGCAAATAGGAAGACTCCGTGAACAGGGAGCGGCACCTGAAGTTCAATCAATCAACAAAATTGGGATTTGTAATCATCGGTTGGGTCGAGCTATCCAAACTTGGGGCATAGCAGCATCAAGGCCGCTCCCGTCCACCAGTCCTCTTTCTTCACAACGGCGAATGCGTCGATACGCTGAGTTGTGCCCATCTCAACGATCATGGGCACAGCTCACCGCTCGCGACTATTGCGACAGTATCTCCAAAAGCGTAGTTTTACGTCAAAGATCGTGCTTTCTCTGCGGCTTCCTGCTTCGAAACTGAGGCTGCATTGAAAGGGATTGAAAAGGCCCGGTATCCCGATTTCGTCGGGAAGCCGGGTTATCTTTTCGTAGGCATGGGCATCCTATCGGGCGAGTTGTCTATTCTTACCCCCATCGGCTTCCCGTTGCCATTTCCATTAAAAGAGCGTTTCCTTCTGCACCTGTGATTCATCCCCAACTCTATGATGCTAAATAAGTGTGTCCAATTCAGAATATTTTTCTGATGATTGCAATCTTTTGGGGATTTGTGATTCTTGATGATTAGTCCCCTCCTATAGCATCCCCAAAATGGCCAAGATGCCTCTAATTCAACAGAAATAGAGGAAAAGGCGCACTGAAAGTTACTCGGGGACAGGCTCTATGACCACACTTACGCGCTCCTATCCATTGAAATTTTGTGAACTCGCTTTGCACCAAGATTAATTTTGTCCCATATTGGTATCATTCTCTTTGCAGTCAATTGGAATTGGTCTAGTCAATGCCCCGTAAGCGAAATCACGGCGAAAGAATGCCATCTACTAAGCTGAATGATGCAATCAATCGGCTTACAGATGGTGAATTCGCGGATTGGGAGGCGCTGAATGGCGATTCCGGTAGGGAGTTTGGATACGTGAAGCTCTGTAAGTGGCACCGGGGAAGGTCGCCTTACGACCCTGATGAGGAAAAAGCGACTTTCAAAAGCTATGACCTCAATTCACTGCGCAAGAAGGCCGTACAAGAAATCCAAAACGGGATGGTCGAACTGCGCTCAAAGCTGCCAAGGGAATTGGAGGCAATTGGGATTCGCGTCGCAACAGATAGCCCTTCGGAGCTAAAGGCTGTGATGGCACAGATTGCTGATTCCAAGGGCCATGCGATCCGTAGGGGATATTTTGAGCGGCTCCAGAAGTTGCTTGCCTTTGAAAAGCGCGTGATTTTGCTGCTTCATGTGGGGGCGACCTTAAGAGCCGAGTTGCGCCGTGTGAAAAAGGAAATCGCCCAATCCAAGGCCAACATTCTCATTTCGGCTGAAATCGAATACTATCAGGCGAATTACTTTGACGTGGTGAGGGAGCAATTTCATGCTTCAGGTACCTTCGATCCCCAATTGGTCGTCACCTACAATGCCTCGTCATTCGCTCAAACGGATGTCTCTTCATTCCCTGTAAGGTTATTTTCCTCAAAATTGTTGCTGGACGAGTTCTTCATCCGGCTTGGGGGCAACGTAAGTGCTGCGAGCGCGATAGCCCAAAGAATATTCGAACGGTGCCAAACAGAATTGGCACTAAGTCCTAAGGAGTATAGCCTGCTGCTGAGTCGCTTGGTTCAGTATCAAACAGACTTGGGAGCCACCGATAAGGCATTAAGTGCAGTTGAGGGATTTGAAAAGGTCGCCAGTGGAAATGCTGAATACGAGCACATTTACCTGATGCGACACCTATTCTCCTTGTTTTTCCTCGCTTTTGAGACCAAGGATGCAGCATTTGCAAAGCAAGCAGTTACGATTTTTGAAAAGCATCAGCATTTTGTCCTTTCAGCCCAGGAGGACAAGGATTGGCTGTTGATCATGATCTTCCTAATGACCTTTTTCCTTGGGCAAAATGAGATTGGAAAGGCCAAAAACGTCTTTGACGCAGTTTATCGCATCAAAGACCAGAAGCCAGCCTTGCAGTATCGCATCCAATACATGATTTCGCACCTGATGATCCTCTTCGAGCTTGGGGTACAAAAGGATATTCAACTATTCGCAAAGAATTACACCGCATTCCTGAAAACACATCTACCGTTTTCAGCGCCAGCTTTGGAAGTACTGGCATTTTTGAGGGGCAATGTCAAAATCCCAAGCCTAGCCAAGCGCCCTACCAAGGAGGAATCGAAACTGATTGCTAGGTTCAATTCAAGAATCGACTCCTTATTAGCACGGCTGCACGTATTCCAAGCTGATGAAGCGACAAAACGAAGCCTTTGGTACGGGCCATTTTCGCAATGGCTGATTTCGAAGCGGCTAGAAACTATCGATGATCAGAATGTCGCTCAGTCCCCCAAACCGCACCCGAAACGTCAATGAAGGCGGCGACGTCGAAATAAACTCAATCGTCAATTGCCCGGTGGCGTACTTCTGAATCATCTGCCCCTGCGTGAGGCCAAAGTTGCTCATGCCCCATTCGCGCTCGCGGTGGATGATCACCAGCGCGAGCGGCACAGGGATTTGTCCGCCATTTTGGAGCCAGGACATGAGCCATTGCGGGCCATTGATGCTCGCCCAGGGGTTGTTGTTTCCGTTGTTGTTGCCGTAGCCGTTTCCATTATTGCCGCCGCCATTACCCTGCGCCGCGACAAACGAAAACGAGACCAGCAAGAAGGCAAAAAGGGCCAAAAACCTTTTCATACGCGTTCTGAAATTGATGGATGTAAGAATAGACATGCCGCAAGATAACGATTTGGAGGGTGCTTTGGGAATGCAGGATGGCCGTTTCGCAAGGATTTGTGGCTGGGAAAAGGACGCTTGCTCAAAGCCTTACACGGTTTGCTTGGAGATTCTCTAGAGGAATCAAAGTCCTGTAGGAGTGGACGATGGTTTTGATCGCGAAAACGGACATTGGTTTCGCGTAGCTTTCCTTTGGGAATGAATTGCAGCAGAATTTTGGGGGCGGACGCATCAGTTCCTAACAGTTCCGAATGAAACACGAAAAAACTCATCAGGAACGCAATGGGAACACGATGATTCCTAACAAATCGAAAGTGGAGGGTGCTGGACTGCATTCGGAACGAAACATCTATTCATTCATGATCGATCTTACAGAAAAAATATTCAGAGACTATTGCACTATTGAAATTTATTTTATACATTTGAGTTCAATTTACTAAGCACACAACATGGACTTCACACCTTACATCGGAGAACGGCGCTACGACAAAATCCTGGAGCTTTCGGAGCGCCTGATGCAAAAGTCATTCATCGGCACCGACACGGGCGTTCCTTATCGCTCGATCAACCATTGGGAAAATTCCGGGCTGATCGACAACGACCGTGGCGAGGCTCGGAGTTGGCGTCGGTTCTCCTTCGTCGAGTTCATCTGGATTCGCATGATCGACGAGATGCGCAAGGTTGGATTGCCGATGGACACGATCAAGGCTGTGAAACAAAGCCTTTTCCAACCCGCCTCGATTGTCGATCTGGACATCCATTTAAGGAGCATCTATCAGGCGAGGGGCACTGCGAATGTCTATCATGAAGCAGGTCGCCAGGAAATGGAAAAGGACATGCGGGGCCGATTCGATGGCGGTTTCGAGGAGCAGCAGTTGGACGGCAATTGGTTGCAACACCTTATATTGTCCTCCATCGTGAAGCGTTGCCCCGTGATCTTGGTGGTATTCACCGATGGGACGCCTTTCGCAATCCACGAGGAACCCGGATATTTCATTTTCCCCGACCACATGGATCGCCTGTCCTTTGAGACGCATGTGCGGATCCCCATCACGGGCATCATCAAGGAGTTTCTCAGGGGTGACCTTGCCATCGAGCGCATGGGCGACCTGCAAATCTTGGAACCCAACGAGCAGACCGTGTTGCGCATCATCCATTCGGGCCAATATGACTCCGTGACGGTGAATTTCAAGGACAAGAAGTTGAAGAGCATGGAACTCAGGCAAAGCCAGGAAGTGACGAGGAAGATCGTGGACGTGCTTGCCGCCGGGAAGTACCAAGACATCTCCATCGTGCAGCACGAGGGCCAAATCACAAAGATCGAAAACACGCTCAAGTTCAAATTTCCAGTTTGACGATGACCGATACCGCTTACAAAACCCCGGACAAGGGGATGATGCAACAAGGCACAGCGACCCGAAAAAAGGGAGCCGCGCCATTCGCATTGTGCTGTGAAGGCAAACAACAATACCCCAGCAATTTTCAAAACCAAAGTCCCAAGGTGGGCGACCCTCGACGACATCAGGAGCATCGCGGGTTACGAGCACCTATCCGATGGCGAGGCACAAGGCATACTTGCCTCGATTCGGCAGTTCGTTTCATTGATGGCCAATTTTATCCAAAAGAAGCATGAGCATGAATGACCTTGATTTGTTCCAGCCTTTCGCAATCGGAAAGGCGAAAAAGACAGATTCTGGAAACAAGCGGTGCATCCTCTACACGCGTGTTTCCAGCAAGGCGCAAGAGGACGGCATGAGCCTCGAAGTTCAGGCAAGGACGTGTAGGCAATTCGCCGAGCGCAACGGATACGAGATCGTTTCCGAGTTCGGCAACAGGGGCGAGAGCGCCAAGTCTGGCAGTGTCCGCAAGGATTTCGAGGAAATGCTGGCATTCGCACGGAAGAAGGTGAACCAGATTCGCTACATCGTCTTCTATGACTACTCGCGCTTCTCCCGCGAGGGCGGCTCCGCCATTGTGGTCAAGGAGGAATTGAAATCGAAGTACGGGATCACCATCAAGTCGGCGACCATGCCGATCAACAACGAGGAGGTCTATGGCTCCGGCATGGAAGACCAGCAATTGATCTGGGCCAAGCAGGAGAATGACATTCGCAGGAAAAGGTGCGTGGACGGCACCAAGGCAAGGCTCAGGCAGGGCCATTGGTGCGGCAATGCGCCGATAGGCTACAAGTGGGTGAACAAGGTGCTGCACCTCGACACGGCAAAGGCTCCGCTCATCAAGAAGGCATTCACTTGGAAGTATGAGAATCCAGCCTTGTCGTCCGAGGAGATTCGCAAGAAACTCAAGGCCCGTGGCCTCGACATCCCCCGCAACACCATGTCGCGGATGCTCAAAAGCCCATTGTATTGCGGACTGCTTGCACACAACCTGCTGGAAGGCGATGTGATCCAAGGCAAGCACGAGCCGATCATTTCACCAGAGGTTTTCCTAGCGGTGAATGGCATCCTCAAATCCAACAACAACCACGGCTATGCGGTCAATGAGGAAAACAATGCCCTACCCCTCAAGAAGTTTTTGATCTGCGAGCATTGCGGCGAACCATTCACGGGCTACATCGCCAAGAAGAAGAATGGCAAGGTGCGCAACACCCCATTGCCCTACTACAATTGCCGTGGCCGCGAGTGCAAGAGCAATGTAAACGCCAACAGCCTAGGCGAGAAATTCCTGCGCGAATTGCGACAGTTCACCATCAAGGACGAGTTCATTCCCATCATCACGATGGAGCTTGAGGCGACCATGATCCAGATGAATTCCGAGAAGTTCAAGGAGGCCGAGGTGATGGAAAAGCGGCTCAAGGAAATCAACGGGAAGCTCGCAAGGCTCAAGGAAAGATTCGTCCTGCACGAGGAAATCACCAAGGCCGACTACGAGGAATTCAGCGAAAAACTCAGGGCCGAGAGGCAGGAGATTTTGCGGGAATTGGAGCAAGTCCAGCAAAAAAGTACGAACCTCATGAAAGACATCGAGGAATGCGTGAAAATATGCCAAAATCTGGCCGTATTGTGGGAAAAAGGTGACTACCGGGACAAGCAAAGGGTTCAAAAAATAGCCTTCCCAGAGGGCATGTACTATTCCAAGAAAACCGACACAGTTCGAACCCCACGGGTGAATGAGCTAATCCGCGTTTCCAGCGAATTGAGCAAGGTTTTGGGGCAAAAAGAAACGGGAGGGAGCATCAGTTTTGATGCTTCCTCCCGTTGTGTACCGAGGGTGGGACTCGAACCCACACGAGTGTTACCCCAATGGTGTTTGAGACCATCGCGTCTACCATTCCGCCACCTCGGCTTAAGGGAAGGCAAAGATAGCCATTTTTTCTGCCGGTACAAGGACGATCGCAAAATTTATTCGTCGGCGGCAACATATTCCTGCCGCCGACGAATTGCCCTCAATCCAAGACCATTTTCCCCACCTTCGGCAGATTTCCCGCCGTCGTCACCTTGTACACATAGGCGCCCGCAGGCAGTCCCCGACGCTCAAATTCGTACAGATTATCCGTGATTCCCTCTTGCTGCCGCAACAGCCGCCCTTGCAGGTCATAGAGCGCAAATGCCCACGGCTTGCCGTTGTAGCGCTGGAATTCGATGGTCGTGCGCTCCCCGACGGGATGCGGATAGATGCGGATAGCGGACTCGGTGAACGTGACCGGCGCAGCTGAGACCGTGACGTCGTAGGTGATCCAGGCCGTATTCGTGAGCACGGGCAGGTTGAAGTCAAAGTAGATGGAGGCGCTGTTTTCGACGAGACTGCCCAGTGGGCGATTGGCCTTGGGGCTGATGCTGAAGTCGATGTAGGCATGGCTCGCGGGCTCGTTGCTGAAGGAGTCGGGCAGGTTGATGTTGCTGAAGTCCCAAACCAAGATATGGCCGTTCTCGATCGTGAGCGAGTATGGATGGCTCGCGCCCAGCATCTTGAAAGTCGAGATGTCGAGGTCGGTATCGAGCGTGTCGCGCACCACCACGTTGATCGCCGACGCAGTGC
>JANMIM010000127.1:0-1691 GCA_031375795.1 Bacteroidota bacterium | reverse complement strand
CAGCGCGAGGTCGCCTTCGAGTTGCAGACGCAGGCCGCTGTTCACACTCAGGCTCTGGTTGTTCCCCACCGAAATACCCCTGGAGATCGAGCCGCTGCGCCTGATGGTGCTGGGGGACAAGACGACCTGGTCCTCCCCTTGGTAATAATCCTCGACAAAAATCTCCTTTTTCCCGCCCGCCGAGTCCAGCTTCACCCGAAATGTGCGCAAGGCAAACCGCTGCTCCAGAAAATCAGGGAAATACCGAAACGTCGCCGCGGCCTCCTTGCCCTCGAAACCGCTGTCTCGCAAGATGAGCCAGCCTGCATCGACGTCGATCTCATAGGCGCTCGGCGGCACGGGCTTGCCGCCCACCTGCAAGTCAAAGGTATGTGGCACGATGTGGGTCTGCCCCAACCGCACGGTGTCGCCGACATGCATCGCAAAGCCGTGCACGGCCAATTTGGAGTTTTGGGCAAATGCAAGAAAAGGCACCATCAGGAACAGCCCCTGCATCAACAGCCTGCGCATCTGCTCAGGCTTTGGGCAGCTCCACAAAAAAACGTGTTCCTTTTCCGACTTCACTTTCAAAATAGATCTTGCCTCCTGCTCCTTCCACGATTTTCTTCACAATGGCCAGTCCCAGGCCCATGCCCGACGATTTGGTGGAAAACCTCGGCTCAAAAATGCGGTCTCCGATTTCCTCTGGCACACCCTTGCCGTTGTCCTCGATCATCACCCGCGCCCCGTTGGCCTCGATTTTCAACTGCACCAGCACCCGCCCATGGTCGTGCTCAATCGCCTGCTTCCCATTTTTGATCAGGTTGTTGAACACGCGCGAGAGCTGGTCACGGTCTGAAAATACGTAAAATTCTTCTTGAGGCATATCCAATTCCAATTGCACGTCGCCCTCGTTGGCATAGAGGTCATGGACTTCTTGCAAGACGCCTTGCAGCGCAAACCTGCTGCGCTGCGGCTCGGGCATGTTTGCAAATTGGGAGAATGAGTTGGCGATGTTCACGAGGGACTCGATCTGGACAAGGATCGTGTGCGTGACCTTGGAAAACAGCGTGTTGAGCTTCTCGTTTTCGGGCTTGTCGGCCCCCCATGTGCGCACGAGGTGCTGCACGCTCAAGCGCATGGGCGTGAGGGGATTCTTGATCTCATGGGCCACCTGCCGCGCCATTTCCTGCCAAGCCATCTCGCGCTCGCTGCGTGCCAACTTGTCTTCTGAGTCGGCCAGCTTCTTGAGCATCTCGTTGTAGGCGAGGATGATCTCGCCGATCTCATCGCTGCTCCCCCACTCGATCGGCTCGTTTTGCCGCCCCAGGTTGGTGTCGTGCAGCTTCTTGCTGAGCAAGCCCAGCGGCCGCACGATGCTGTTGGAGATGATCACCGCCACGATGCCGATGGCCAGGAAGATGAACACATAGATGTTCACAAGCAATGTGAGGAGCCTCAGGCTCTGCTCATTGACCTTTTCCTGGTTTTTGTAATACGGGATGTTGAGGAAGCCCACGATCTTGCGGTCGTCGCTCATGATCGGGTAGAATCCGCTGAAATAATTCACGTTGCCGATCTTGTCCTCGATCACGACGTCTGAGACACTACCGTTGCGGATGGCCCGGTACACGTCGGGGTTCATGTATTTGCTCGTGAGGCCCAGCTCAAAGATCGAGGGCTGCGTCGTGAGGTGCAGCTTGCCGTTGCTG
>JANMIM010000110.1:0-4006 GCA_031375795.1 Bacteroidota bacterium | reverse complement strand
GCGCAGGCTGGGAAATGCAGACGGATTGAGCGCATTTTCCGAAAAAAACATGTTGTATGCCTCCTTGATCAAGGCGGCACGCTCGTCACCGGGATGGTACACGAGGCAAAATGCACGGCCTGTCTGCCAGTGCGTGTCGGTGCCACGGGAGGATTGCAAGGCATTGAGCAAGGTGGCGCGGTCCATTCCCTTGGCGGGAATGCTGATTTCTGATTTTTTCATGCGAAGGATGACAAATGAAAAGTATCGTAGGAACTTGAGATCAATTCAATAGTGTTTTTCAAGGAAGGCCAAAGCATTGGTTTGCATCACTTTTTGGACCATTTCCTCTGGCTCATAGCCATACCAGAGGTCTTGGGCATACCGTGTGCGTTTCAGGTAATCGACGAGATCGCTTTTGAGTTCGGGCAATTTGGAGGCCTCGGGGTACATGTCCACGTGCGTGATCATGCCATCGTAGTCGGTTCCCAGGGCCAATACATCCCAGCCGGCCCGCGAGCCGACGGCGTCGACGGCTTGGAAGATGTTTTGCGCGACGAGCTCCAGCAAGGCATCCTTTTGGGCGGCCTGCTCCCCGATCTCCCGGATGGCCATCACCCGTTTGTGACTGCCCAGCAATCCCTTGTCGACCATCAGCCCGATCATGCCGCCAGAATCCGAAATGATCTTGATTTCCTCGTCGCTCAGGTTGATCGACCAGTTGTGGAAGCCCGACTTGCGGCTTTTGCGGGTCTTGTCACGCTTCTTTCCTGAGGCCTTCATCGTCGGGTGTGCACTCATGCCTGTATGGCTGCACACGATCGGCACGCGGTCGTTGTGGCTCAGGCGATTGTGGCTCTCGAGCATCTTGTAGTACTCCTTGCGCGCCTTGAGGCTCATGTGCTTGGTGTCGATGAGGACGCGACGACCATTGTCCATCGCGAGCAACTCTTGCATCACTTTCCAGCCGAGTGGGGTGATCCCCGCCCCGATCCCCTTCTTTTGGTTCACGGTTTGGTACATGCCCTGCTTCATGCTGCGGGTATGTCCACAGAGTTCATTGTAGAAATGATGGGCCACCGTGATGAAAAGTGGCGCTGCCTTCCAGGCCTTGACCGTGCCGATGTTTTGCAGCACCTCTTGCTCATTGGCGCCAGGCTTCCCTTTTTGGGATGGCAGGCCGCAGTTGAGGGAATGCGCACCCTCGATCGTGACGATGACGGCGATCTTGTTGGGGTCGCCGTCTGTGATGGCCTTGGCCTCTGCCCAGTTGCCGGCTACTTGGTAGCTGTATTGCCCGTCGGGCGATAGTCCCTGGCCCTTGGAGAGAAATGCGTACTGACCCAGGAGCTCCTGGAAATAGTTGCGGTTTTTGCGCAGGGCCGTGATTTGGTTCCCATCAAATCCCGTGATCGTCTGCAGCAATTGGTCGGCATTTGTCTTGCCCAGCATGGCGGCGGGCAGCTTGCGCAGGTTCAGAAAGCCTTTCTCAAAAGGATAGAGCGAATCAAAGACGATGCGCACGTTGCCTTCGGCATAGTTGTAGAAATTGGCTTGGGAGCTCTTGGCCACCTCGCGTGACTTCAAGCGTGCCCAGCGGCTGATCGGGGTGTCAAAGCTGGGATTGTCGGTCTTTTCCCAGATGTTGCGTTGGCCGTCCGTGACCACGGTGTTGTAAGCTCTGAGCGTCGGGTGTGCGTGGATGTCCACAAAAAAATCTCTCGCCATTTTGATTCGGTGTTCTTGATCGGTCCCTGATGAAAATGTCCATATGATCCAGCGCGTCTTGGAAATGGGCTTTGCTCGTCGCTCCACGTCATCCTTTCCCCGCCTGTCTGGAATCCTTGCCCCAAAATTCGGGAAAGAGATATTACGAAACAAGAAATATCCTGTTATGGAATTGTTAAAGTTGTTAAGTCGGCGTCGCCGTGTCGCTCCTCAAAAACCATCCATTCATCGCCAAATCACCTAGGCTGATCGAATTCAACCGACAAAAACACGATTGCATGACAAGAGTCTCGTGGACACGTATTATCTTTGTAGCCGTTGTTTCACCCCAAAAGAAAACTGAATACCATGGGAGTTTTTGATTTTGCAAAGAATGCGCAGGCTGCAATCGCCGCTGGCCAAGAAGCCAAAATGAACGAAATGCTCAAAGCCAAGCTCCATGAGTATGGCCTGCATGTCAAGGATGTACACGTCGAGTTCCACGCGGGCGTCGTCACGATCGAGGGCGAAGCCGCCAACCGTGCCACCAAGGAAAAAGTCGTGCTTGCCCTCGGCAACCTCGCCGGCGTCCAAAAGGTCGATGACCGCATGACGCTGCCAGCCCCTGCCCCTGCTGCCATTCCCGAGCCAGAGGCTCAATTCTACACCGTCGTCAAGGGCGACACACTGAGCAAGATCTCCAAGCATTTCTATGGCGACGCCATGAAATACCCCCACATCTTCGAGGCCAACAAGCCGATGCTGAAGAGTGCAGATTTGATCTATCCCGGCCAAGTGCTGCGCATTCCTGCGCTGTAATTGTTGCAACACCATAATTTTGAGCAAGGGGGAATGTAACGATTCCCCTTTTTCTCGTTTTAAGCTTTGATGAATCCAACATTGACCTGCATGAAAGACCGTATTTGGATGGCGACAGCGATTTTCATCTCCCTGCTTTGGAGCGGTTGCGGCCACCCCAACCGCGAACTCATCGAGAGCGCCCCCCTGATTTCCCATGGTTTCAAGGATGCCTACGGCAGATCACTCGTGCTGCAGCGTGTGCCGCAACGCGTGATTTCCCTCGCCAACAGCATCACCGAAACGATCTATGCCATCGGTGCCCAGGACCTGCTCGTCGGCGTGAGCCACGACAGTGACTTCCCCTCCGACGCAAATTCCAAGACCTCGATCATTACCTACAGCGAGTTTGACTTGCCAGCCGTCATCGAACTGTTGCCCGACCTCGTGCTTGCCTCCACTGAAATCCACGACCAGCGCCAAGCCGACTTCTTCGACCGCTACAAAATCAAGCTGTACTTCGAGGATTACGAGACCCTCGCCGACATTTTCACCAGCATCAGGACCACAGGCGAAATGCTGGGCAAGGAAAAGGAGGCCAATCATTTGGCAGATTCATTGGCCGCCCTCACCAAGATGATCGCCGACTCCACCGCCGGGCAGATCCAATACAACACCGTGATCGTCTTGGGCATCGATCCCATCACCGTCGTCGGGTCCAAGAGTTTCATGAACGACCTGCTCCTCAAGGCCGGCGGCAAAAATGCATTCGGTGGCCTGCCCGAGAAGTATCCCACGGTCACCGCCGAGGAATTCATCAAGGCCTCACCTGAATACGTGATCCTCCCCACCACCAACGACAAAGCCTGGAACGACCTGATCTCCCTGCATCCCGAAATCCAACTCGGAATCCCCGCCACCGAGAAAAACCACATATTCCAAGTCGAGCCCGAAGTGATCGTGCGCCCCGGCCCCCGCATCGTGGAGGGGCTCTCGTACCTCACGCGGGTGCTGCACTCACGCGTGGACGTGCCGTTGTGAGGGGGACAAAATTGTTTGTATTTTTGGACGTCGCCTCAATGCGCGATTCTCAGTGTCTATGATCAAAAAACTCAGGGTCAAGAATTTCAAGTGCTTTCGGGAAGAGAAGGAATTTGACTTCGGGCGCATCACATTGTTGCTTGGAGCCAACAGTAGTGGCAAGAGCTCCGTGATGTACGCGATTTTGGGAGCGATTCAGTCGGGAGAGTTTCCGTTTCAGTTCTCGCCGAATGGGCGGTATGTGAACATGGGAGATTATCGCGATATGGTTTGGGGGCATGAGGTTGAGCGCGAGGTAGAGATTGGTTTGGAGATGGATGTGCCAGGATATAACTGCAACACTTGCTGGAAAGCAGATGATCGAATGCTGCCAGTGCTGCAATCGCTCAGTTGGCATGATGACGTTCTTGAGTTTATCGCTGCAAAGACAAAATACTATGATTTTCAATGGCAAATTGACTGGAAACATTTGGTGCAAAAT
>JANMIM010000085.1:0-3209 GCA_031375795.1 Bacteroidota bacterium | reverse complement strand
GAACTGTCGTCGCTGCCGGAAGGCCAACCGATCGCTGAAGCCTATCTCTGCAAAGGATCGGAAGCGGCTGTTTATCTCGTGCTCAACGGCGTGAAGCGTCACATTCTCAATGAAAACGTGTTCAATGTGCACCATTTTGCATGGGACAAGATCCGACAGCTCAGCGACGAGGATTTGGCAGCCATCCCGACAGGAAAACCGATTGTGGCCGGGGAATAAAATGTCCTGTCACAATATCATCTCGCTACCATCAATTTGCCGGTGGAAATCATACCGTTCAAACTCCTCACCTAGCCGTATTCACCACTCGGATGAAATGTTTCTTGCGAATGATCTTTCGCCCTTCAAGCACGCCTCCCAACCCGATTTCATACCGTCGTGCATTCACTTCTTTGATCTGATCCTCGTTCAAAGTCTCTAATCCCATCGGCATGTGGTAATAATAGGGCGGTTTCCGTTGTCCCCAATTCAAGCGGCGGTCGGTAACCCAAGCGTAGAAATTTGGATCAATTTCGCCCTTCGCAAGTGCATCGTCCAAATAGGGTTTCATGACTTTGTTTTCCTGGTCGCGGTCGTAATGGAGGATGATAACCCAAGTCGCCATGGCTGTTTCCGCACCCACGAGCCGCTCTGACGGAAAGCCTTCATGCACGATCAAAGATTTTAGGAGCGTGATATTCGTGGAATCAGTTTGCTTCCATTCTTGTAGAAGTGCTCTTTGTTGATTGAATTTTGAGGCATTCCAATCGCAGAGGGAATCATTCAGACAAGTGACATGTTGCTGCATCGCCTTGCTGTAGCGTGGTCCTCGGATACGCTGGTCTTCACGCGCAAGGCTGTCTAGGATATGTTTGTAGCCATAGTTCAGGGACTTTGCTTGTGTCTTGGCCTGGAGGAGATATGCCTTTTGTTTCTGCACGTGGTGGAGTTTTTTCTCCACTTTGGCAGCAGCTTCCAGATTGCTTATGTGGACATAGTCTACTTTGGAAAAACCTTTTGTGAAATGAATCGAGGCGCTGTCGTAATTGGATGTTTGTAATTCGTGCTTCGCCTTTCTCATCAAGTGGTAGTAGCTGATGTAGTCGATTTGGGCCATAAGGCTACTACAAATCGTGGATAGGATGCAGAGGAGGATTATTTTCTTGTGAGTCTTCATTGAGCGAAGTTGAGAAAGAAAGCGTTGAAATGCACCGAATTGCTCGCTGGGTCGTGATGAAACTCTTATTTGTCCTCATTTAATCAAGGCAATCTTCCCCGAAACACTATCGCCGCCATTCAAAATTATTCTATAACCATAAAAACCGCAAGGCAAATCCAAGTTCAAAACCCCAGATTCCGCTCCAATCGTCTGCCGAGCCACAACTCTCCCAGAGATATCCGTTACCACAATTTCTTCTATCACTTTATCCGCCTTCACGGAGGCCCTCCCTGCAGACGGATTCGGATAAAGGCTCACACTGTTGCTTACACTTCCTTCGGTTTCCACAACCATCGTGCACCCAAACCCAGCCAATTCAGTCTCTAAGGCATTTCTGCGGGCGGTCACAAAACCCTTTAATCCAGGTATTTGGCCCATGCCACCTCCTACAGGGGCATTGATATTCGTCTCAAATTGTGTATTGCTGTACATCTTATTTGGGTCGGCATACACGTCGGTGCGGATGAGATTGGCCAAGCTGTCGATGATGGGGTAGAGGTGCGCACTCGTGAAGTCGTAGGTCGCCAATTCGCAGAGGCGATCGACATAAGCTGCGTGGTAGGTGTTGTTGGCGAGCATTTTGGTGGTGAGCGGACGGCTGTTTGCTGGGCTGGGGACGTAGAATGCACTCATGGTTTGAATGGCCGGGTAGCCGATGCCCATTTGGAAATTGCCAAAGACCTCGTTCACGTCCCAGGTGATGAATTTGAAACGGTCTTCGGTGGTGTCGTGGTAAATGTAATAATTGTGTCCCGAGCCTTGGTAGGAATCGAGATTCGCAAACAAAATATTGCTCGCCCAGACATCGATGAAAGTTTGTGTGTCAAGCACGACTTCCAGCGAATCATGGAAATTATTACTCGGAGTATTGTTGATCTCATCGATCAAGTGCACAAGGTCGCTCCAATCGTTGGCGATTTCATTGGTTTTGAGTTCATATTTGGGATAATAGGAGGAGGCCAAATTTCCCATCCACTGCAATGTGCCTTGCGGATCGCCCTTGAAGAGATTGCCATCATTGTCCCCAAATCGATCGGTGAGGAAGGTCTTGTTTACCTGCTCGACCATCGTGTAAAAGCCCCAATATGTGCCGTTTAAGTAGACTCTTGCATAGGTGCAGCGCGGAGCGGGAATGCCGTTGCGGTTGCAAAAATCCAACATGATTTTTTCGCGCATCATTGTGGGATCCTTGAAGCTGTTGTTGAGGTTGATGGTTTTGAGGCCGTCATATTTTTGCGAGACATATTCGTCGAATGCGATCTTCATCGATTTTTTCACGCCGGGATAGCTGTTGTAGGAGCTATTGCCCTTGAGTTGGATGCCGATGGAGTCGATCACCGTGCCATCGATATCGACCGTGGCCATCATGAACTTGTCGAGCGGTTTGTAGGTCGTGAGCGAATCCCAAAAGCCCGGTTGCGCAAATGTGACATGCACGTCATGGATCCCCGGCACGTCAAAGATGGCGTCGCCGTCGGTGGATTGGGCATGGGTGCGCATGCCCAAAAGGAGGGCAAGCATTGCCACTGCGACGAATTTGAGCGAAAGCAGGGTATTTTTCATATTCTCAATCATCTTGATGCATCCACAAGGCTCCACATTGCTTTGCACGCGTGCCAAGCGTTAAGTTGCAAAAAAAATGGGGAAATCTGAGACCAAAATTTGTGCTGGCTGGTTTGTGAGGTCATTTGCCGGAAGTTCCGAACAATTGCCTTCACGCGTGGTTAACGATACAAAGATCCTTCACCGATGCCCATTCCCAAAATCCTCCTCGCCTTTTTGCTCACCGCCGTCGTGTTCTTTGCGATCGACCTCGCATGGCTGGGGCTCATCGCCAAGAATTTTTACGCCCGCAACATGGGCGGACTCATGGCCGACAAGGTGAAATGGCCGGCGGCTTTCCTGTTTTATGCGATTTACATCGCGGGAATATTGCTCTTCGTCGTTTTCCCGGCGGTAGAAAAGGCTTCCTTCGTCCAAGCAGTGTACATGGGCGCATTGCTCGGCCTGC
>JANMIM010000082.1:0-5579 GCA_031375795.1 Bacteroidota bacterium | reverse complement strand
TGTTGCGCACATATCCATCGTGCACGTAGCGTTGCGTCCAAGAGCCGATTTTGGTCGGTTTCCATGGATTGGCCAATGAAAACACGCTGATGCCACCATTGTCAATGTTGGCGCCAAAGACATACAAGCGCGTGCCTTCGATGTACAAGGTGTGACCGGTGGTCATGCCGCCGATGATCGTGTCCTTGTAAGACACAGCGCCAGGCAAGTTGGCGAGGTTCACGATGCGCAAGCCATCGTCGCCTTCGTTGACGATATAGGCATAGTTTTGATAGACGTCGATCTCGCGCCAGATGGTGTTCACACCGGCTAGGTCTTGGAGCAGCACGGGGTTGGCCGGGTTGGCAAGGGAAACGATCCCGACCCCACTCTCGTGGCCGACGATGGCATATTCCGTGCCGCCGGGGGCAGCATAGCCCATCACGTCTGCGCAGTCGTCAGGAAATGACAATTGACCCAGCAGGTTGATGTTTTTGGAAGCCTGTCCCCAAACGGATGGCAACGCGAACAACACCAAGGCGATACAAACTAGAATTTTTCTCATAGACTTACACTTCATTGTGTCCAATAACCTCATGCAATTTAGCACCTTTTGCAGGATTAGATAGCGCGTCCGAGGGAAATGTCCTTTTGCGGACTAGGAGGTGGATTCGGTCTTGGCAATGCGAAATGAAATGGGCCAACCCCTTTGGAGGCTGGCCCATTTCAAAGTACCGGTCGATCAGCGATCAGTACCGAATGATTTTTTGGGTACTCAATCGCTGTCCGCCAGCTTCAAGGACCGCAAAATAAATGCCAATGGGGAGCTCGGCACCCAGGGTCACGATCCCTTTGCTCTGCGAGAGGTTGTGGCGTTGCAATTCCCGGCCATCCAAATCCAGGATCACCAAACTGCCCTGTCCCTTGTCCAGCAAGTCATACCCCACATAATTCATCCCTTGCGATGGATTGGGATACACGCGCAGGCTAGGCTGTGCAGGCTGGCTGCCCTCGGCCGACACTAAGGCCTGGTCCTCGATCCGCACCCGGTCGATCGCAGCCTCGATGATCTGGTCAAACCCGATGTCTGAGCAACTGAAGGTGATCTGCATGGTGCTGGTAAAAGACATGAAGGAGGCAATCTGCACGGTGTCGGTGGCCCAGAAGGGCTGCTGCAAATCGCGCTTGAACCATACGCGCTTGGTCTCGGTGCCATTGGAAATCGTCACTTTCAGGCTGTCGTGGAAGCTTGGCATTCCCTGCCCATCTGATGTAAGGAACCAATAGTCAAAAATCAGCCAGGGATTGGTGTAGGTGCTCAGGTCCAAGTTTTGCGAGGTCATGAATGTGCGACCCGCGTCGACGTCGTCGTCAAATGGGCCTCCGCCAGCGTTGCCAGTGACCATGCATTCGTCGCTAAAGTCGCCGACAGCATCCTCCTCGGGGTTGGCGAAGATGGTGTAGAACGGCGTGCCCACCGGCTCGCCACGCTCCCAGGCTCCTCCAGTCGCATTGCCGGTGACGGTCCATCCAAAATCAAATGCAAAGTCGTCGTAGTAACCTTCGGTGAGCGGGATGGTGAGCACGGTGCTCTGCTGTGAGACGTTTGCGGGGATGGAGGAAGTGACATGTCCCCATTGGCCTGCGATGAGTTCATAGTTGCTGGCCATGAAATTGTTGTCGACCACCTGGCCGTTGGCGTCTGCGGTATAGCTCACCTTTACTTGGTTGGAGATCTCATAGAAGATCACCCCAGCGTTGGGGATCGGGTTTCCTGTCGTGGCATCGACGACATTGACCGTCATCTGCACGATCGCATTGGGCTGCAAGGGAATGTTTTGGATGTTGAGGACGCCATTGGCCAAGGTCACGGTGATGACCGAGTCGCGGTAGCCATATTTGGAATAGCGCACTTGGTAGGTGCCGGCAGCGGCCACGCCAGTGGCATAGTCGCCGGCGGCATCGGCCACGTCTTGGGCTGTGGAGCTCAAGATCGTGATGCTCGCGCCAGGGATCGGGTTGCCATTGGTGGCATCGGTGACTTGACCCTCCAGGTAGCAAGCGCGCACGTAGGTCGGATCGAGGATGAATACGCCTTCGGTCATGTCGCAAGCGACGATTGTGCCGCTGGGCAGGTAGCATTCCAAGCCCCAGATGCCGTCAAATCCGCCGCCGCTGGTCGGGTTGGTGTCGTAGTAGCCGACCTCGATCATGTTGTGTGGCCGGGCGGCATCCACGATGTTCACACCGTCGCGGTAGTAGGCCACGACCAGGAAGTCATTGAGGACCTTGACGTTGTGGGGAATGGACTGCCCATTGCTGAGGCTGCTGCGGTAGCGACCTACCTCAACGATGTTGGAGGGGTTGCTCACGTCGTAGGCTGCGACATAGGCTGCGTCGACCTCGTCGGTCGTGAAGCAGATGTTGCCGGCATCGTTGAGCCATGAATTGTGCGTGAATGCGCTGGGCGTCTGTACCGTGCCCAAGGTGACGGGGCTGTTGGGGTTGGTCATGTCCACCATGGTCATGTACCCGTTGTAGATGTCGCCCATGTAGCAAGTGTCGCCGCGCACGTAGGCGTCGTGTACATAGGTGCCGGTATAGGCGCCGATGCGCGTGGGGCGCCATGGGTCGGTGAGCGACAAGACGGTGGCGCCGCCATTGTCGATGTTGGAGCCATATATATACAGGCGATCACCCTCGACCATCAACGTGTGGCCGGTATTCATCCCATCGATCACCGTGTCCTTGTAGGCACAGGCGCTGGGCAGCGAGCTCAGGTCGATGATGCGCAGACCGTCAAGCGCCTCGCTGGCCACGTAGGCATAGTGCCCATAGACATCGACCTCATGCCAGAGATTTACAGACAGCGCGGGGATCTCTTGCACCACCACGGGCGCGCTGGGGTTGGCGAGCGACAAGATCGTCGTACCACTCTCGTGGCCCACAACCGCATATTCGACCCCTGCGGCGACAAAGCCCGCCACGTCAGAGGTTGCGTGTGGGTAAGGAATGTTGGCGAGGAAGGTCATGTTCAGGGCCGCCTGAGACCATGCCGAGCCAGCAAGCATGAAAAGCAAGACGCACGATGTAAAAATCTTTTTCATAAAAGAGAGCGTTTTCAAGTATTTAATCCAATAGCCAATGATAGACGTTCTTCGAGACACAAAGGTTGCATAAGTTGCTGAAATGAAATGTTAAGAAAGAACAACAGCGCAGGTTTCTTGGAAGCTGCCCCCTGGAGAATGGGGCGATTGGCTTGCCATCAGCATGGAAATTGCTGAATTTCCCGTAAATTCGCCTAGTGGGCAGGTTTTGTAGCTGCTCGGTGTTAAGCGAATCCATTGAGCTATGCGCATATTTTCGATTGAGCTGGAAAATTTTAGGATGTTTGAGAAGCAGCGGGTGGAGTTTCCTGCGATGTTTTCTGTGTTGATAGGGGAGAATGGGAGTGGGAAGACCACGGTGTTGGAGGCGGTGGCGGTGTTTTTGCAAGGTGGATTGATGAACAGTTTTACAGGGAAACAAGGATCAACAAAGCTCGGGGATCCTAGCAAACCGTCGCCTGCCATGAACCGATATTTTCTAGATGAATTTGACAACAAGGTTCAAGCGCCAAATCCTAAAATAGGTGCTGAATATGAAACGCCCAATGGTTTGAGAGAATCGATTGATTTTTATTATTCCCAGACGAATGGCAAAATTGGGAGTAATGAGAATTCAACTTGGATGGGGTGGGTGGACAACCAGTATCAGCAAATCTGGGAAACAAAGATGCAATTGTTTGCCAATCAATCTGTCCAGTCAATCCAGCAAAAAGGAAATCCAACGCTGCCAGTGCTTGAATATTTCGATACTGGTTCGAGATCCCGTCGTATTGAAGGGAAAATTGAACCAGTGACTAATGGTTATCAACTTGAGCATGGCTATTTGGGGGCCTTACAAGGTGGTGACTTGAGCCGCGAATTTTTCTTTTCGTGGTTTTATACATTTGAATTTGACGCCCGTGGAGAAAACCCCCAAGCATTCGTCAAAGAGCATTTGGATTGCGTGAAATCCGCGATTACATCTGTGATTCCTGAATGGAAAAATATCGGCTTTAACCTCGCCAACAATGATCTGGTCGGTACGCTTGTCACTAGCGATGGGCAAGAGAATCGCACCTTTTTCAGGGAATTGAGCGATGGCTACAGAAGCATTATCATTTTGGCTGCCACCATCGCATGGCGCTGCGTTCGGCTCAATCCGCACTTGGGCAGAAATGCCGCCAATGAATCTCCAGGTATCGTCTTGATCGACGAGCTAGATCAGCACCTCCACCCCAATTGGCAAAAACGCATCGTGGGCGATTTGAAGCGCACCTTTCCGAATATTCAGTTTATTTGTACGACGCATTCGCCTTTTATTGTGCAGTCGCTATCAGCCAATGAAGTCATCGATCTAGATGGGAAAATCGAATACGACCCCAAAGATTTGCAGATCGGAGATGTCGCAAAAATGATGGGAGTTGAAAGCCCCTATTCAGTAGAAAATGAAGAAGATGCAGCACTCGCGGAGCAGTATCTCCATGCCGTGCGAGGTATCGCCGATGATAAGGAGATTTTCCGAGGACCTTCTAGCAATGATGAGGCGCATTTGGATGAACTGGAGGCAAAAATGGCTGATCCTACCATGCGTGCTTTGCTCAAACTCGAACGCCTCAAGTATCGCAAATAGCCATGCGGCCGATCAACAAGGGGCCAATCCCGCAGGTAAATGGGAACGCCAAGAAGGTAACGGAGTATGGAGCATGGAGGCAAGATCTTCTGGACCGGCTTGGCTATTGTTGCTGCTATTGCAATATGCCATTGACAGTGAGCCCGCAGGTGGAACATGTGATTCCCAA
Organism: Bacteroidota bacterium; assembly: GCA_031375795.1. GTDB lineage: Bacteria > Bacteroidota > Bacteroidia > J057 > JADKCL01 > JADKCL01. Next base: position 715 of record JANMIM010000082.1, on the reverse strand, counting down.
GGTGCCGCAACTTGGCGATGCACAAGGTGCTTTGCTGGATTGGGACAATTTGATTTTAGCCTGTGGGCCTTGCAACCGTGAGAAATCAAATAAACCGAGTTCACCCCAAACCCACTATTTGCCGGAAAGCCACAATACTTACCTCGTGTTTGAGCACCAGGTGTATCAGCATCCGAAGCGGGAAAATGAATGGATGTGTTTGCCCGTCCCCGCAAATTCACCGTTTGTGGATGCTAAGAAGGCGATTGCAACCATTGAGCTTTGTGGGTTGGATCACTTTAAGGAGGAAGATCCCAAGGCCTTGGATTTACGCTGGCAATACCGCTACAACGCACTGAAGGCTGCAGAACGATTCCGCGTCTTCTGGGACAAGTTGCCAGAAGACAAAGCTGCCTTTGAAGAACTCATCGTCGAAGCTTTTCGTGGGCTGGGTTTCTTCTCAATATGGCTGCGCGTATTTTCAGGTGTGCCTGAAGTTTGCAACGCCCTCATCCAAGCATTCCCTGGCACCGCAACCAACTGCTTCGACCAAGACGCCAACCCCATCCCCCGCAACGGCACCCAAATCTAGCCCTTGGTGGAAATGATGTGGAAACCCAATCCCACATCCTCCCCACTTCTACCTTACCTTTGCAACAAGGCAACGCGTCACACCTTCAGCACCCCAGAATTCAACACGCGGTGTGATTCGGCTAATTCTGAAAATTCTGATATG
>JANMIM010000058.1:0-4433 GCA_031375795.1 Bacteroidota bacterium | reverse complement strand
TCGGCGGATTTGGCGGCGGTGGTGGCGGTGGAAACCACTATGGCGGCGGCGGCGGTGGCGGTGGCTACTCCGGCGGCGGCGGCGGCACCGACCCGACCCACGGCGGCGGCGGCGGCTCCTTCAGCAGCGGCACGGCCCAATCCAATACCGCCGGATTCCGGACCGGTGAAGGTCAGGTCGTCTTCACTTGGACGGGTGCAGGTTGCATCGGCTCTCCTCGTATCCCCATCACCGTGACCCTGGACACGCAGGCGCCCGTGGCCAACTGCGTCCCCGTTTCCCTCACCCTCGGGGCCAACGGTACGGGTACCATCATCGCCACGGCCGTCGGCAGCACAAGCACCGACAACTGCGCCATCGACACGATGACGCTGAGCCAGAGCACATTCACCTGCGCCAATGGGGGTGCCAACACCGTGATCCTCACCGTCACGGACCTCAACGGCAACACATCGACCTGCAACGCAACCGTGACTGTGACCAGCGCACCGATGACCACATCGGCCACGGCCCCCACGACCTCCTGCGGATTCAACATCACCTGCCCGGCAGGCACCGATGGCACTGCCACCGCGACTGCCCTAGGCGGTTGCCCCAGCTATACCTACCTCTGGAGCAATGGAGCCACCACGGCTACCGCCACAGGCTTGGCGGCCGGTACCTACACCTGCCAGATCACCGACGTGGGCGGCCAAACGGATACCGTTACCGTCGTCCTCACGGCCCCACCGGCGATCGACATCAGCAACTTCACGCTCACACAGACCTGTGTCGGTGATCCCAATGGCGGCATCGACATCACGCCGACCGGTGGCAACGGCTGCCAAGGCTACACCTACCTCTGGAACACGGGCGCGACCACGCAGGACCTGAGCGGCGTCGTGCCGGGACCCTACAGCGTCACCGTCACCGACGGCGGCGGCTGCACCAACTTCCGCAACATCAGCCTGCCGGCCATCTCGGTTCCTTCGCCGGCATTCACCCAGGCGGGCAACACATTTACGTCCACGCTCACTTGGAGCAGCTACCAATGGCTGCTCAATGGCAACATCATCCCAGGTGCAAATGCCATCAGCTACACGGCGACCGTCTCGGGCAGCTATACCCTCTCGGTCACCGACCTCAATGGCTGCTCGGGCGTGAGCGACTCCACCAACGTCACGATCGTGGGTGTCGCCAGCCAAATGGGCGATTGGGCTGCGCTCTCGCTCTATCCCAATCCTGCACACAACGAATTCAGGCTGCGCACGGCGAGCCCGATCGCCTACCGTATCACGGTGGACATCCACGACGTCTATGGCCGCCAAGTGTACCAAATGGCCCTCGACGAGATGCAGTACGAGACCTCGTTTGACGTCAGTGCCTATGCCTCAGGCACCTACTTCGTTGAGGTCACATCCGAGGCTGGGCAGCGCAAGTTGTTCAGGTTGGTGGTGCGGTGATGAATGGAAAATGGAAAATTGAGAATGGAAAATTGAAAATTGACGATGGATGTTTGGTTGGCTGAATGGCCTTGATTGATTGTTCCTGCATTTTTTCAAGTGAATGAATTGGAATGGCGGCTGTCTTGGATGGCCGCCATTCTTTTTGGGGGGGTCTTTTGTGGCAATTTTGATTGCCTAGTGATGCGTTCTGCATTCCTGACCAGCCCCCGAATTTGAATTCAGCTCGGCATTGTATGGCCCATGACTTTAGTCTTGGGCAACAAATGCTGATCAAATGGATCGATTGCATCGTTTCTGGCCCACGACTAAAGTCATGGGCTAAACCGGGGCATTTGAAAATTCCGATTGGCAGGCGTGCAATCCCAATCTTCAACGACCATCGGCTGGATCAATAAATTTCGTTCGGAAATTGGCCTGATTCCTGATGGAGAAAATGTGGTCATTCACCGGCATCTCCTTCATTCACCTTTGATCCAATTATCCCAGCCAATTTTTCTTTTGCCTTTGTGATTCGCAGCGAATTCTTGGCTGATGCAATATCGATTTCATTCCCCCGAAGCCATCCGTTTTTCATGCATTCGCTGCCAAAAAAATCATCCGTGACAGGTGCATGAAGCGGTGTACGACAATTTTGGAACCTGTTCGTCGGGCCTCCCCAAAACAATGCTGGGGGCCGACGAACGGGCATTTGGATTCATGATGCGGCGCCGCCGAATCATTGCTTGGCAGACAATACCGTTCGTCGGCCCACAAGCGAGGCGGTGCGGAGGGCCAACGAACAGCTTGATTCCAGCAGCTGCCGAATTTGTCGTACACCCGCATGAAGTCGAACATGTTTGCTTTGGATCAGCGACCGACATGATAACTATCACCGGGTAAATTGATATTCTGATTTGAATTACTGACAACAATGCCCCAGATTTGAACATCAGACGTGGGGGGTCCCGCAGGAATGTGTAGGGGACTCTGGAATGGTGGGTATATGGTGAGGTCAATGATTCGTCTGAATTTTCCTGGGACGCGATAGAAATCAATATTCTGAATATTTTACGGAGAATCACATGAATAATTCTACAATTCGGATTCGAAAGCACAGCGTTCGATTGCCTTACAAGGGGCGGTCGCTTTGTGTTGCAATGTTCCTATTGTTGATGGCATTTGGGCTTCAAGCGCAGACGACCTTCAATTATACGGGATCCATTCAGACCTATACGGTGCCCGGGGGTGTGACCTCGGTGGTCATCGACGCGAGCGGTGCCCAAGGTGGAGGCAGCAACGGCGGTGCGGGTGGCTTTGGAGCCAGGATGGTCGGCACGTTTGTTGTGACCCCAGGCCAAGTGCTCTCGGTGGTCGTGGGTCAGCAGGGTCTGCTCCAAGTCGGCGGCAATGCCCAAAACAGCTCTGGCGGTGGCGGCGGCAGCTTTGTCTTCGCAGCCGGTCCGACACTCCTGGTCGCAGCAGGCGGCGGTGGCGGCAAATGCAATTATTCCGGTTCATTCCCCTTGCATGCAGATGCTGCCGGTCAGGTCACGACCAATGGCGGCGCGTCCTCAGACGGCAATGCTGGCGGCACGGCTGGCGCGGGCGGCAATGCAGGCCTCTGGTCGGCAGTGCCCTGCGCAGGCGGCGGTGCTGGATGGCTCTCCAATGGCGGTGGCCCATACGGTGGCATGGGCTACAATACATGGACGGGCGGCCCAGGCTTCTGCGGCGGCGGCGGCGGTGGCTGTGGCGGTGTCGGCGGCTGGGGCGGCGGCGGTGGCGGCGGCAACCACTACGGTGGCGGCGGCGGTGGCGGCGGCTACTCCGGTGGCGGCGGTGGCACAGACCCGACCCATGGCGGCGGTGGCGGCAGCTACAATGCGGGCACCTCACAAAGCAATACTGTCGGCTCGCGTGCAGGTGACGGCGTGGTCACCATTACGCCTGCCTTTTCGCCTTGTCCCTCACCCAGCCCGGCAATGGCATTCCCATCCGAGATTTGTGCCGGTGCTTCCAGCGACCTCAGCGCTATCTCCGTCGGCAACGACATCAATTGGTGGACGGCAGCCGTGGGAGGCACGCTTCTGGGCACGAGTCCAAGCGGTGCCAACTTCAACGTAGCACCAACTGCGACGACGACTTATTATGCAGAGGCGGTCTCTGCGCCTCCTGGTTCGCAGGGCTTCAGCTTCACGGGCTCGATCCAGACCTTCACCGTGCCAGCAGGTGTGACCTCGATCGACATCGACGCACGCGGCGCCCAGGGTGGCGGCAGCAATGGTGGTGCAGGTGGCCTTGGAGCCCAAATGACGGGCACCTACGCAGTGACCCCCGGCCAAGTGCTGTCGGTGGTCGTGGGTCAGCAGGGCCTGCTCCAAGTCGGCGGCAATGCCCAAAACAGCTCCGGCGGCGGCGGCGGAACCTTTGTGTTTGATGCTGCAGGCCCAACCTTGCTCGTGGCAGCAGGCGGCGGCGGCGGCAAATGCAACTTTTCCGGTTCGGTGCCCTTGCATGCGGATGCTGCCGGGCAGGTCACGACCAACGGCGGTGCATCCTCAGACGGCAATGCCGGCGGCACGGCTGGCGCAGGTGGCAATGCTGGCCTCTGGTCTGCGGTGCCTTGCGCTGGTGGTGGCACTGGATGGCTCAGCAATGGCGGTGGCCCCTACGGTGGCCTCGGCTTCAACACATGGACCGGCGGCCCAGGCTTCTGCGGTGGCGGCGGCGGTGGCTGTGGTGGTGTCGGCGGCTGGGGCGGCGGCGGTGGCGGCGGCAACCACTACGGTGGCGGCGGCGGCGGCGGCGGCTACTCCGGTGGCGGTGGCGGCACAGACCCGACCCACGGGGGTGGCGGCGGCTCCTTCAGCAGCGGCACGAGCCAATCGAACACTGCTGGTTTTCAGGCAGGCGATGGAGGGGTGACGATCACCTGGGGCGGCACAGGCTGCACCGCATCGACCCGCACGGCCGTGACCGTGACCGAAACGCCCGCGACCGGATACAGGC
>JANMIM010001457.1:0-4357 GCA_031375795.1 Bacteroidota bacterium | reverse complement strand
ACTCCTCAGCTGGGCTGATTTCGGGGGAGGGCGGCACGGGAGCATCCTGTGCCACGGGGGGCTCCACGGCCTCCAGTTTGGGCTTCATGATGGGCCGTGGTCTGGGTTTGGGAGCCGCGGTTTCGACTGTCGGTGTCGGTTCGAGTGCAACCGTTTTCTCGAGGACCGTTGATTCGGGCGCATTGGATCCCTCTTTGGATTGCAACTCAGGTGATTCGGATTTCTCCGCGAGGAGCGGTTCGGGTGAATCAGACTTCTCGTTGACATGCGGCTCGGGTGAATCCGTTTTCTCCAGCACCTCGGTCGGCAATGTGGTTTCGGTGGCCTCCTCCTTACGCTTCATCATCGGTCGCGGGCGGGGGCGGGGTGGTTCGGCGGATGGAACCTCAGCCGGGGTCTCCTCCGCTGCCGGAGTCGCTGTTTCGACCACAGGCAGAGCGGGCGCTGTCACCGGACGCGCCATCGGGCGGGGCCTGGGTTTCTGCTCGCCTTGCGGCTCGCTGGGACTCTCGGCGGCCTTGGCGGCCTTCTTGGCGGCCAGGGATGCTTCGGTCTCCAGGCGGATGCGGCTGTCCTCGGTCGGTGAGTAGGCCCCGAAGTGGTAGACAAAGTTGTCGCGGTCGTATTCAGAAAAGTCGTAGACGGGCGTCATCACGAGGCATTCGGTCGGGCAGACCGTGGTGCAGAGGCCGCAGTACATGCACTTGGCCATGTCGATGTCGAAGGTCGGCAGGTGCAGGCGCTTCATGGTGCCGTCGCTTGTGCGGCCCAGGTCGCCGTCGGCCCTGAAGGTCTCGATCGTGATGCAATCCACCGGGCAGATGCGGGCGCACTTGTCGCAGCCGATGCAGTCCTCGGTCTCCATGAACAGGCGGTAGCGGCCATTGTCGGGCACAGGCACCTTTTGCATGGGGTATTGGATGGTGATGGGGCCTTGGGTCTTGGCGAAGTAGTTGTCGTCTGCGATGCCCAGCGGTGCATCGCGTTGGTAGCCCTGCACAAAATGCTTGCCCGAGAGCTGCATGCCCCGGAACATGGTCGCGAGCGACTCGACGACGGCCTTGAGATAGCTCGGGCGCTTTTTCATAGGTGGGCGCCGACCTCCAGCAGCTTCCAGACGGCAGAAATGGCAAAGAGGGCAAATGCAATCGGCGTGAGCACCTTCCAACTGAGCTTCAGGAGCTGATCCACGCGTACCCGAGGCAGCGTCCACCGGATCCACATCATGAGGAAAATCGTGAAAAACGCCTTCGCCAAGACCCAAAACGCGCCCCAGACGGCCATCGCCCCTGCGCTCGTGCCCGTCGTGAGGTGCCCGAGCTGGAAATGGCTGAACAATTGGCCGATGCTCATGGTCGCTGCCTCGCCGGGCGCCAGGGCCACAAAATTTGGCAGCGGACTCGCCCAGCCGCCCCAGAAGACGATGGCGCCAATCAAGCCGACCAAAAACATGTTCGCATATTCCGCCAAGAAGATCACAGCAAATCGGAAGCCCGAATACTCCACGTGAAAGCCACTCACCAGCTCAGACTCCGCCTCGGGCAGGTCAAAGGGCGCGCGGTTGCATTCGGCCAAGGTCGCAATGAAATAGATCAACCAAGCCAGCAGCAGGTGCGGATACCGGATCACGCCCCAGCTGAGCATGCCGCCGATCTGGGTCACGTCCACGATGCCCAGGAAATACACCGGGCTTGTGGCCCCGAGTCCCTGCGCGACGCTGATCGTGCTCAGGTTCAAGCTGCCATACATGGAGATCGCCGCCAGCAAGGCGATGGCGGCCGGGATTTCGTATGAGATGATCTGCGAAACCGACCTGATCGCCCCGAGGAATGCATATTTGTTGTTGCTGCCCCAGCCCGCCATGAGCAGGCCGATCACGTCGATCGACACGATGGCCAGCGCATAGAGCAGGCCGACATTGAGCGAGGCACCGAGGATGCCCGGCCCGACTGGGATCACGGCGAGGCCCGCAAAGATCGAGGCAAAGATCACAATGGGTGCCAGCGCAAAGAGTTTTTTGTCGGCGGCGGTGGGGTTGATGTTTTCCTTGAGCAGCAGCTTGAGGATGTCGGCGATCGTCTGCAAGAGTCCGCGTGGCCCGACCTCCATCGGCCCCAAGCGGTCCTGGATGAAACCCGCGACCTTGCGCTCGGCATACACGGCCCCCAATGCGTAGAGGGCCACAAAGCCTAGCGACAACGAAACCAGCAATATATCAGGCGCGAGCTCCAATGAATCGTATCAAGGTCCATCTTGCACAACCACCAAAGGGGCTCGATGGTTGTGCAAGGGAGCAAATATACAAAGCGCGTCGGACTGATATAGGCTTTTCGCTCACTCGCGCACCATCGGCACGCGCAATGTGCGTGCCCAGGTGCCACCCGCGTCGCTGATGCGCAGCAGGTACATGCCTGCGCTGCCCGGGCGCGTGAGGGCGCGCTCGCCGGTTTCATTCATCACCGACGATTCATTGCGCAGCAGACGGCCATTGAGGTCATAGAGCTGCCATTGGTATTCGCCCGCCACGAGGCCTTCCCAGCGTACGCCCATCTCGCCGGTCTGGCTGTTGCGCATGAGTTTGAGGCTGGCGCTGGGGGCTGGTTTTTGCTGGTCCAGGATGATGAGTTCTGGGGGGCATGGGCCCAGGGTGTCCCATCCAGCCTGCTCGTAGCAGGGCATGGTGTGCGTTTCGTAGATGCAGAGGGTGATGGTGTTGCCGATCCTCGAGCTGTAGGAGGTGCGTCCCAAACCCATGGTGTAGACCGTGGGCATAGCTTCGTTGCAGGGAGGTGCGAGGATAAGCTGGTACCCATAGCCGCAGGAGTCAAGTACGCCTTGCGCGGGGAAATAGCTAAGTTTGAGCGACATTCTTGGGTGACCGCCAAGGGTATACACCCATCGGTTCTGAAGGTGGTAGCCGGTTTCATTGGTGTCTGGCTCGCCCGTCGCCAGCTCTAGAAATTTGTAGGCGTGCCGGCTGTAGAGTACCGTAATCGTATCGATCTCAATGATTCCCATGGGGCTTGGAATCCAATTGCGCTGCTGACGGCGCCTGAGAACCAAGGTGAGGCTATCGCCTGCAGAGTTCACGACGCGGTTGAGCACATCTAACCTTTGATAATTGTCCCAGACATTGGAATTCACATCGTGGATGTTGTAGACATCTCCAGGCTGCCAGGCAAAAAAGTCCTTGAAGTCTGGCACCTTGGGCACCTCGGCCAGGGTCGCCGCACGCAGCGGCGCAGCATTCAAATAGAAGCTGAGGTTGGGTCCGGAATAGAGGCCGTGGTTTTTGGTGAGCTGATACTGGTGGCCGTCGCTGATGTCGATGACCACCACCGAGTCGATCACGGCACCGATGGTGATCAATCCGCGCGATGAGATAGCGGCAGTGAGGTTGCCGCTGGACACGAAGTTCCAGGGGATGCCGATCGGTACATTGGTATAGAAACTGACGACATCGTTGTTGCGGCTCACAAATTGAATCGCCCCCGCGCCGGGTTCGATAAAGTAATCGCCGAAATGACCCTCCTGGCCAGGGACGAAATGTGTGATATGGTTGTCGATACAAAACTGTGAAGGCGCGATGGCGATCTCATTCATCCAAAACGCGCTGTCGCCACCGATCTCACCGACCGAGTCGATGCGCACACTGTAGTTGACAGTCGAGGTGAAGTAATGCAGCTTTCCGGGCTGGAAGGGGCGATAGTTTTGGGAATAGCCCAGCGAAACGACAAGCAAGAGCAAGCAGAGGAGAAGTTTTTGTTTCATTTATTGTCAATTATAGGAGGAATACAACCCGAGAATCGACATCCCCCAAGGGATCAGTCTTCCAAGACGACTTTTTCAAATGACACACGCTCACCCAAGAGGTGGGCGCCGGTCTCGCTGTAGGTCGGCGTCACGTCTGTAAGCAGTGCGTGGAGCTTGCCGTGCTTGGAAATGCGGGCGGTCATCTCGGGATGGCGGCTCAGGTAGCCGACCAATTTGGGGGGCACGACCTCGTTTTGGGCGATGATGTCGACCGAGGGCGGCAGGATCTCCTCGAGCAACGGCCTGAAGAGCGGATAATGCGTGCAGCCGAGGATGAGGCAGTCGATGTGGTCGGCGAGCAAGGGGGCGAGGTAATCTTGCAAGATGGGCCTGGCGTAGCGCAGGCCGTCGTTTTCGGCCAGGGGCACAAGCAGGGGCGTGGCCCGGGCGCTGAGCTGGATGGCGGGATTCACCTTCTGGAGCTCCTCGTTGTAGGTGCGGGAGTGGATGGTGAATGCAGTGCCGATGAGCCCGATGCGGGTGTGGCCGGTCTGCAAGGCGGCCTCCAATGTGGGCACGATGACGCCGAGCACGCGGCGGTCGG
>JANMIM010000914.1:0-3566 GCA_031375795.1 Bacteroidota bacterium | reverse complement strand
AGAGTTCAGAGTTCAGAGTTCAGAGTTCAGAGTTCGGAGTTCGGGGCGCCCTCTTCGGTTTCATTTTCAGCTGTTGCCTTGAGAGGTATTAGGTAGCAGGGAGTAGGTAGCAGTTGACGGCTTGAGGAGTTGAATGTTTGCAGCTTTGGTGGTGGGTGATGTTTTTGCTGCGTGAATTTGCGCGAATGGAAATCGCAATTGCTTGCCCAGTCGGTATTTCAATGAAATCGCGCTTCCAGCTCTTTTTGTAGGAAATCGGCGTATTTCCGGTGGCCTTGGTCGTTGAAATGCGGGTCCAGGCCGCTGTAGTCTTGGGGGATGAGTTGTGGAACGGCGATTGAGAGGCCGTCGAAGAGGCCGGGAAAATCGTCGGGGATCTTTTGGTCGAGGTGGACCATCTCGGGAATCACGGCGAGGATGAATTTCGCGCCGGCGCTGTCACACAGGCTTTGAATCGACTCGAGGTACTCACCGCTGATCGGCTCTTTGCTGGTAGCTGTTTTGCAGCGCTCCCAGTACGCGCCGTTGGGGTAGGCATTTGGGAGATAACCAGTCGCCCGCGATAGCCGCCAAAGAAAGGTCGTAACGGCCGTTTTGGCGCAAAGTGCATTGAACCAACTGGTTTTTTGGTGCGGAATGATGATTTGCTCCTTCAAAAAGTCATAAGCCACCTGAGCACTCGGCAGCCATTCCTGGCAAGGACTCGCGATGAGCACCCCAGCATTGGTATGATAAATCGGCAAGCGATGCGGCATGATTTCCCGCCTGAAATGAAAGATGTCATTGCCCATGTAGAAATTCACGACCACGGCATCCGGCTTCAAGATGGGAATGTACTTTTTGGCAATCGCCTCATATTGAGCGGGATCCGTGGCTGAAATGCCCGCATTGAATACGACATAGCCTCTCGCGCTCAAGTTGTCTGCAAAGGAACTGGTCAGGTTGGAGGCAAAATACCCCCAGGTGAAAGAGTCGCCAATCAGCAGTACCTTCTTTTGCGTTGTAGCATAGTTGCGAAACGGAATGCTGCGAAATCCATTTTCATTGAGCGGATGTGTGGTCTGAAAAAGCCAAGCCGACTCGATTTCGCTTCGCGCATGGATCGGTTTGGCCTTGATTTCGGCAATCCTCCTTGAAAATTCATTGTCTACGGTTCCCTTGTTGAAGTTCACGTAGTGCTGGTAAAGGTCTTTGTTGTGAAAAACGGTGCTGGTGTCCATCACGGATTCCAAATAGGTGGTCGGGTATTTGGAAAGCAGGGAATCAAAATAGGCGGCGGTGCGGGGCGAATAGGAAACGATGCCACTTTCGTCAGCCTCAAAGTCGTTGTACACGATCAGCGAATCCACCAGCAAGTGGTTGAAGTGCATTTGGGTGTCATTCGGCCCCAGCCCGATGCCGCGCAGCCCAAATTCCAGCCAGATGAAACAAAGCATCAAGATGGCGCTGGCTTTGAACCACTTGCTAGTCTTAGGGAAACGATTCGCCCACCTTACCAGCGCCAAATCAGGATTGTCAAACAGCAACAACAGCGAAAACATCAAGGGGAATTGTTCGGCAATCGCAATGCCACCGATCCCGTAACTCATTTCAAACAGGTTGGCGATGAAGCTGATCTGTAGGATCGACAAGACCGGAAAAAGGACCATCAAACCCAATAGACTCACCTTTGGCTTCGTCACGGCTGTGATGCCGGCAAAAACAATCAGTGCCAATGGTCCCAGCATCCCCAAGCCGACAAGCGCCATTTTTTGAGTGCCTTCAGATGCCATTTGCAACACCACAAGCGTCGATTTGAGCAAAAATAGGCCTGCGAGCAGCTTGATCAAGCCACTTGCGAGCGTCTTTTTCCTTTGAAAATCGAGTGGTTGCTGCATTTTTGAGATTCAAGTGATCACGCAGCAAGATAGGAAACGATGACGAATTCGGACGAGCAACCCGATCCAATTGCACCGCAAGGCCTGCACATCAATACTCCACGACCTCGGTCTTGAATTCCGAGTTGGTGTGGAATGTGATCTCGGGGAAATTTTGTTTCTCCATGTTCAGCGTCCATTCCGAGCCTGCCAGGAAGACGAGGTTGTCGTCCTTGTCGTTGCAGATGTACTTGGGCTTGAGCCGAACAAATTTCTCGAGGATCGCCTTGTCGTCGCAGGTGAGCCAAAGCGCCTTGTAATAGGGCAGCGTCTCAAAGTGGCAGGCAGCACCATACTCATGCTGCAAGCGGTACTGGATCACCTCAAATTGGAGTTCGCCGACCGTGCCAATGATGCGGCGTGCACCCGGCTCCTGGGTAAAGAGCTGCGCCACCCCCTCGTCGGTGAGCTGTGTCACGCCTTTTTCCAACTGCTTGCTCTTCATCGGGTCATCGTTGATGAGTTCCTTGAAGATCTCGGGGGAAAAGGTGGGTATTCCTCTGAAATTGAAGTTGGTGCCTTCTGTGAGCGTGTCGCCGATCTTGAACTGGCCGGTGTCGTAGAGGCCGATCACGTCGCCTGGGAATGCCTCATCGACGATGCTCTTGCGTTGTGCCAGGAAGCTGGCCGGGCTGCTGAACCTGACCTTTTTGTTGAGCCGCACGTGGTGGAAGAAGGTGTTGCGCTCAAATTTCCCTGAGCAGACGCGCAAAAAGGCGATCCTGTCGCGGTGACGAGGGTCGAGGTTGGCGTGGATCTTGAAAATGAAGCCGCTGAATTCCTTTTGCGTCGGCTCGATCGATCCATGGTCGGTGGGGCGGGGGCGGGGCATCGGCGCGATCTGGATGAAGCGCTCCAGCAACTCACGCACACCAAAATTGTACAGGGCGCTGCCAAAAAAGACGGGCGCCAAGCGGCCCTCGTGGTAGGCTTGCTCGTCAAACTCGTCGTAGACGCCTTCGACCAACTCCACTTCCTCGCGCAGTTTGATCGCCTGCCGACCCAGTTCCTGGTCGAGGCGCGGGTCGCTGAGGTCGTCGATCTGCACGACATCCTTGGCGACCTTTTGGATGTCTGGATCAAACAGCTTGAGCGTGCGGTTCTCCAACTCATAGACGCCCTTGAAATCGGACCCGATGCCGATGGGCCAGCTCAGCGGCCGCACGTTGATGTGCAGCTTGGCCTCCAACTCGTCGAGCAAGTCAAATGGATCCTGCCCCGGGCGGTCCATCTTGTTGATGAAGACGATCACCGGCGTGTCGCGCATGCGGCAGACCTCCATGAGGCGCAGGGTTTGTTCCTCGACGCCCTTCACGCAGTCGATCACGAGGATCACGGAGTCCACGGCGGTGAGGGTGCGGTATGTGTCCTCTGCAAAGTCCTTGTGGCCAGGCGTGTCGAGCAGGTTCACGTAGGTGTCCATGTACTCAAACGCCATGACCGATGTGGCGACCGAGATGCCCCTTTGCCGCTCGATTTCCATGAAGTCGGAGGCAGCGGTCTTGGTGATCTTGTTGCTCTTGACCGCGCCGGCGGTCTGGATGGCCCCTCCAAAGAGCAGCAATTTTTCCGTGAGCGTGGTCTTGCCCGCGTCAGGGTGGGAAATGATGGCGAAAGTGCGCCGCTTGCTGATTTCTTTCTCGTTGCTCA
>JANMIM010001342.1:0-6361 GCA_031375795.1 Bacteroidota bacterium | reverse complement strand
TATATCCCGCTCGGCGGCAACAAGACCAAACGGCCTTGGATGCAGCACGTGAATCTCTGGATCGTGTTTTTGCTGGTCGGATTCTGGCATGGCGCTGCCTGGACTTTCATTTTCTTCGGGATTTGGCACGGGACCTGGCTCACGCTGGAGCGGCTGTTTTTGAAGAAGTGGCTGGACAAAATCCCACGCGTGCTCGGCGTCGCTTGGACATTTTTCCTCTTTGTGCTGGGCTGCGTGCTGTTCAATGGCAGGGACATGGCGACCTCGCTCAAGTTTTTCAGGGAAATGTTCATGTTTGAGATTGGCAAGACGGCCTATGCGGATTTGAATTTGGTCTTGGGAAATAAATTTTGGTTCATGATGGCCCTGGCGGCCTTGATTTCATTTTCGGCCGTGGTGCCGAGGATCGGTCGATTGCAAGAGCGCCCCTTCAAGCTGCCAAACAATGCGGGAGCCACGGTATTGTGGACGGGACTAGCGGCCATCTTGCTGATCTTGAGCGTGAGCGAGATTGCGACGATGGGATTCAGGCCCTTTATCTATTATATGTTTTGAGGATGAAGGCACGCACGCTCCATATCTTTTGTTTTTCACTGCTGCTTGGGCTGCTGTGGATCCCGATGTTGCAGGAGCGCACGGGGCTTTTTCAGGAAAAAGCACTGGCTGGCGTAGAGGACAAGACCGATTCGCTTCCGCTCACACAAGCCACATGGTTCAGCAAGAAGTTTCAGGAAAATTATGTGGCGCGGCATTACAAGTGGATGGGGCTGCGCCCGAGCATGGTGCGACTGCACAACCAATTGGATTTTAGCCTTTTTCGGGAGCCTTACCGCTCGGTGATGGTCGGGCTGGACAATGAATTGTTTGGCCGGGGATCGATGGCGACGATCCAAGGCAAGGACTTTGCGGGCTGGGAAAAGATCCAATACAACTGCCGCAACACGGCGTTTCTGCAAAACCATTTTGCAGCGCGCGGTGTGCAAATGCTCACAGTGCTCACGCCCAGCAAGTTGCAGTGCATGCCCGAATATTTGCCCCACGAAAACCTGCAATTCCCCGACACCTCCAATTACCCCGCCTACGTGCGGGAGCTGCAAAAGGCCAATGTGCACCTCCTCGACCTCACGACGCCGCTCATCAACTGGGTGGCTACGGAGCCCTACCGCATCTTTCCCCGCACGGGGACGCACTGGACAGATTATGGAGCGGTATTGGGGGCCTATGCGATCATCCGTGAGATGGAACGCCTGAGCGGCCGCGCTTACTTTCACCCCAAGATCAACGCCATCCAAAAAAGCCTGGAGATGCAGGGCACCGATGCCGATGCCGGCGATTTGCTCAACCTCATTTGGGACATCCCCCCTGCCGAAATCGGCTACCCTACCTTAAAATTTGACAGCGCAGGCAGGGTCAGGCCTCGCGTCTTGGTGATCGGCGACAGCTTTTGGTGGAAGATCTACAACCAAGGCATCCACCGCGAGGTATTTGCGCCCGGTTCGCAATACCGCTATTACAACTATGAAGTCTTCAGCGACCAATGGAATGGCGCCAAATACATCAATGACTTTGACCTGCGTCAAGTCGTCGAGCACGTGGATTTTGTGGTCTTGTGTGTGAATGCCGACAACCTGCACCGCTATCCCTTTGAGTTTGTGGACCAGGTCTTGGGGCAATACTACCGATGAGTGTGCGCGGGACGGTGCTGAAAACCGTGTAAACCAGGGTAATTCAAAACAGAAAACGAAGCTGGTGATGTGCCAAGCTTCGTTTGGATGTCGAGGAATATCTATCAGCGGCGAATGCTCGCCGATCCTCAGAGTCTTTTGATCGTGGTGGTGGTCTCAGTCACCACACGCCCTTGGATCTCATCGGCGATTTCGATCCAGTGCATTGTCATCGCGTCGGCAGAGCTGTCCTTGATGTCGGCGTCGGCAAATTCACCCTGGGCGAAATAAATTGTGATCTTGTCGCCTTTGGAATTCACGCTCCACGTGAAGGTCTCCTTGCCGCTGCCGCCGTCTGTGCGGTAGCCGTCGCCGGCTTTGCCAAAGAACATCTGTCCAAGGCCGGTGGTTTGCGTGATGTCTGAGGTCAGCACATCGTTCACGGTGATCTTCCTGCTCAGGCTCTGGATCTGCCAGAGACCGTCTTGCTTGGTCAGCAGTTGCTCCTGATTGTTGCAGCCCACAGCCACAATGGCGAGCAAAAGGAAGAAGACAAATGATTTGAGGCTAAATTTCATCGATTCAATATTTTTAACGTGCCGCCTATCGAGGAAAGCTACGAAGCCAATCAGATTTTCAAACAAGGACCGTCATTCTTGACAAGATCCAGTGCCGCAGGAGCGTGAATCGAGGAATGATCCCCCCTTCATCGCACCCAACTCGCTGGGTCAATCGAATGCACAAAGATAAACTGATCGCTCGAAACAGCCATGAATTTATTGGGTATCTGGAAAAAAACCGTGCTTTTGGGGAAAAAATGGCACGCTTGCCCGAGGTTGATCCCATTTGCATTCCTTCTCAAATTCCAACTAAGCAACAGGCAAGCCGACCCAGCCCATGCTTGGAAATTGTCGCAGCACTTAGATCACAACATACCAGGCCCGTGCTGGGGTCTTTTTGATGGCTCAGGTAGCCTGCTACCATCCAAAATGCTGTGCCAGAATCTCCTGCAACAGTGCTTTTGTAAGTGGCTTGGAAAGGAAACCCCTAACCCCTTGGATGCGGTCTGCCTGCCGCTTGTCGTCGGGATTGAGCGCCACACCACCGAGCATCCACCATTGCGCTACTCCCAACTCCCCTTCACCAAGCTACCCCTTTCCTCCGTCTGCGTGACCTTCAGAAACACCTCGATTTCCTGTTGCATTTCCTCGACATGGGAAATCACGCCGACAATTCTGTTTTCCTGCCGGAGTTGCTTCAAAGCTTCAAAGACTGCCGCAAGGCTCTCTTTGTCTAGCGTTCCGAAGCCCTCGTCGAGAAAGAAAAAGTTGTGGCTGCTGCCGCTGTGTTGCTGCACATTGTCAGCCAAGGCAAGCGCCAAACAAAGGCTCGCTTGGAAAGTCTGCCCACCACTGAGGGTCTTCACACTCCGCGTTTGCCCACCATTGAGCATGTCGCGCACGAGAAATTCGTTTTCCGTACCCAGCTCAAGGCTCAGCGCATTTCGGGTGAGTTGCCGAAAACGTACGTCTGCTCGCGCCACAAGCTCTTGCAAATATTTTGTGGAAACGTATTTGACAAAGCCCGAACCGACAAACAGACGCTCCAAAATCTTCAGGTTTTCCAGGCGGCGACGTTGGGCTTCCTGTTGCCCTTCGAGCGCCTTGCGCTGCGCCAATTCCTCCCGAATCCGCTTCAATGCCTCACGCAACAAGGATTGACGCTCGGTTTTCTCTTCGATTTGGACTTTGGATGCCAGGATCGCAGCCTCCGTTTCGGCATGTTTTTGGGCATTGTATTCCTCGTTGCCAGCCTGCGCGACCAGCATCTCCAAAGCAGATTCAGCGGTTTGGAGTTCCATCTTGAACGCGGTGACGGCTTTTTGCTCGGATTCCAAATCCAGATTCCAGCCCAAAATCGATTCCACCTCAGCGACCGAAGCGAAGCCGGAGGCTGAAAGCATTCCAGCGATTTTTCCTTGATTTTCAGCAGCATCCTTTTCCAAACGTACCAATTCGGCATTGGTGGAAAGCTGCCGCTGCTCAAGCTCAACACGCTTCAAATCCAAGTTGCGCTCCGTTTCCTGCGTCGTCGTGTTGGCAAGTTCGATGGATTTCAATTCTCCGCTCAATTGCTGACTTAACCTAGCAATTTCCTCCAATGAAAGCTGCAAACCCGATTCGGAGACAAAAACCGTACGTTGCTGCAGGTGGCTGTCCCGGAGTCCGACGAATTGGCTTCTATCTTCCCGAAACTTCCCCAAAGCGGCTTGGTACCGCTCCTGATTGCCCAGCAAAGTCTCCAACTCCTTGTCGATGGCCGAGCGCTGAGATTCGGTTTCGCGAATGTTTTTTTGAATTTTGGCAGCCTCAAGCCGGTCAGATTCAGCTTTGGTCGCGTCGCTAGCATTGTATTGTGGCCAAAGAAATGCCTTCGAATGTTCAGCGATCAAATTTTGAATCCTGATCGCCTCTGCCTGCTGATTGGACAATTGTTTTCCCTTTTCCTCAAGCCTCACCGAAATTGCATTTGCGAAAGCAAGTGCGCGCTCCATTGGCTTCAGCTTAGCTTCCAAGGCATTGATGACCAACTCACTG
Organism: Bacteroidota bacterium; assembly: GCA_031375795.1. Taxonomy (GTDB): domain Bacteria; phylum Bacteroidota; class Bacteroidia; order J057; family JADKCL01; genus JADKCL01. Next base: position 2,100 of record JANMIM010001342.1, on the reverse strand, counting down.
GATCTGATTTTCTCAACGGCCTCCCCGGGATGATAGGGCGCCGGATGATGCACAGCACCGCACAAGGGGCATGGATTCCCTGCGGCCAAATCGACCGCGTAGGCGGCAAGTCCCTCCTTGTGGGTGATCTGCTCCTTGTCCAAGCGCGCAGCATGAATCTCCGCTTGGATGTGGTTCAATGCCGTTTGCAAGGCTACTGAGAGCATTTCTCCCGTGTGATCTCCTCCCAAATGCGCTTTGGCAAGGGACACTTGTTCCGCAAAGAGTTTCGAACGCTCCAATTCAATGGCCTTTCCTTGGGCATTGGACGTCTCCAACTGCGTCTGCAGGTTGCGGCGTTGTTGGTACCAAGCCAAGGCTTCGTTGACTTGCGCTTCATCGGGCATCGTTTGCCGCAAGGTGGCGATGGTGCTGTCCGCCAATTCCTTGGCTTCCTTCTTTTCCTTGATCGCTTGCGCTTCCGTCAACAGCAAGGCCTCGCCTTTTTTCAGGCGTTCCTCTACGGCAACCAAGGCATCGGTCGCCTTGCGAATGGCCTCCAAATGCGTACAATCCTTGATTTTGGCTTCCAATTCGCCGCGAGCCTCCCATGCCAATTTTGCCTTGACTGCTGCTTCTCGGGCAGATTTCAGCTGTGGAAGGAGCAATTCAAGGTCGGAAACGGTCTTCGAATGGGCATTTCGGGCAAGTTCCAATTCGCGGGTCAAGCGCTTTTCCGTGTTGATCCATTCGCGGAAGTCCAACACCACCTTTTGGAATTGATTCGCTTTGGCCTCCCTCCGCTCCCATTCTTCCTTTTTGGAAAGCAATGAATTGAGCGTTTCTTGGATTCGAAGGCGATCATCCGCGAGCTTTTTGAGTTGCCGAATGCTTGCTACAGCCGTTTCCAGTAACTGAAGTTGAGCTTTTTCCTTCTCCAAGGCATCTCCAATCTCCAGCAATTCTGCCTCTTTAGCGGCCATCTCCTCCGGATTCGTCTCGGTCAGCGACATCAATTGGCCTTGTAAAACGGAGAGGGCGGTTTCGGTTTCCTTGATCAATTGCCCGGTTGGAATGGACAATTCGAAGCGATCCAGCCCAAACAATTCCCGCAACATACGCGTGCGCTGGGTCTCGCCCATGTGCATGAATTCCTGGAATTTACCCTGCGGAATGATGATGGTCTTGATGAAATTCTCGTAGGAGAGTTTCAGGATGGATTCCGCATCCGTCGTGGGAAGTGGCTGCCATTCAGCATCTTTCCAGATGGAGGCCGTGCGGGCTGGCGAACGTACATCGTCAAACTTCTTGGAATTGCGGGTGTGCCGGACGCGGAATTGGTAAAGGCTTTCTCCTTCGTTCGTGGCGGTTTTGAATTCGAAGACGATGAGCATTTCCTGCGATTGCAGGTTCATCATGTTGTAGGAGCGCTTGTCGCCACCGCCCAAACGGGCTGTTTCGCCATACAAGGCGTAGGTCATTGCCTCCAAAATCGCCGATTTCCCGCTCCCAACTGCGCCAAAGATCCCGAAAAGATGGTTTTCCGCAAGCTTGGTGAAGTCGATGACCTGTTCTTCGCGGTAGCTGTACAAACCCTTGATGGTCAGTTTCAGTGGAATCATTTCGACACCTCCTTCCTTTCGATTTCACGGAACAAGTCCATCAACTCGGCATTGGCTTCGACACCCTTTGAATGCAGAAAATAGTCTTGAAAAAGTTCCTCACGGGTGCGACTAACGTCGATGGCCTTTCCGTGAACTGCGCCAATACGTTCTGCATTGGTAAAAACCGGAATGGGCCCGACGACCCTGGAATGGGCCGTCATGATTTGCCGACGGTCTTCGGCGCTGATATAATTTTCCGTTTCGATCGACAATTCGACATAACATTCCTGGTTTTCACGGAGCCATTCGACCGCTGCCGCCGGATTTGGGAACTGCCTTCGCAGGACGGGCAAGCCCGATGTGAGGGCCACGGGACGGTATTGCGCTGGTTTTCCAGGCGTCACTTCGACGATCACGACATTTTTGGACCTCACATCGGGCTTGCCCGTCCTGCGAAGGCAGTTCCCAAATCCGGCGGCAGCGGTCGAATGGCTCCGTGAAAACCAGGAATGTTATG
>JANMIM010001312.1:0-5945 GCA_031375795.1 Bacteroidota bacterium | reverse complement strand
GCTTGTGTTGGAAACGAATCAGAATCGGTAGTCTCAGGCGGGAATCGCCACCAAGGTCTTGAGCAGCAAGCCCCAAAACTTTTGGACGGAACTCACTTGCACGCGTTCGTCGGGGCTGTGAGCGCCGACGATGTTGGGGCCAAAGGAGATCATCTCCATCTCGGGATAATTCTTGCCAAGGATGCCGCACTCCAGGCCTGCGTGGCAAGCATTGACGCTTGGGGCATGCCCGAAGGTCTCGGTGTACAAATCGCTCATGAGCTTGACGATGGTCGCCTCAGGACGCGGTGTCCAGCCCGGGTAGTCGCCACTGGTGGTGACACTGGCGCCACAGAGCTCCAAGGTGCCCGCGATGCTGCGTGCCAAGTCCATCTTCTCGGAATCCACGGCGCTGCGGGTGAGGCATTGGATGGAAAATTGGCCATCGGCGACGAGGACGCGGGCGAGGTTGTTGCTGGTCTGCACGAGGCCCGCGATGTCGGGGCTCATGCGGTGGATGCCGTTTTGCACGGCGGCGAGCACGCGCAACAACTTGCCTTGGAAGTCAGCCTCCAGGACACCTTGCGGAGTGGCCGTCGCGGTGATGGACACCTTCATGTTGGGGTCGGTTGTATGGTATTCGGCGACGATGGCATCGCCTTCGGCTTGGACGAATGCCTCCAACTGGGCCGCCTTGCCAGGCTCGATGCAGACGATGGAGACCGATTCCCGTGGGATGGCGTTGCGCAGGCTGCCGCCGTCGATGCGATGGACTTGTAGGCCCAGGCGATCGGAGGCTTGGAGCAGAATGCGGTTCATGAGCTTGTTGGCATTGCCGCGACCGAGGTGGATGTCCATTCCCGAGTGGCCGCCTGTGAGGCCATTGACGGTGATTTTGTAGGCTGTGAGGCCCTCGCAGCCCGTCGAGGCATACTTGCCTGTGCCCGTGACATCGATGCCACCGGCGCAGCCGATGGTGAGTTCGCGGTCGTCCTCGGTGTCGAGGTTGAGCATGATTTTCGCATGGAGCACGCCGCCTTGCAAAGCCAATGCTCCCGTCATGCCTGTCTCCTCATCGATGGTAAACAGGGCCTCGAGGGGAGGATGTGGAATGGTCTTGGAAGCCAGGATGGCCATGATGGAGGCCACGCCCATGCCATTGTCGGCGCCGAGGGTGGTGCCATTGGCGCGCACCCAATCCCCGTCGACCAGCATGTCGATGCCTTGGGTGTCAAAGTCAAAGACGGTGCCCGCATTTTTTTGATGCACCATGTCGAGGTGGCCTTGCAAGACCACGGTCTTGCGGCCCTCCATCCCGGCAGTGGCCGGCTTGAAGATGATGACATTGCCGACAGCGTCCTCGATCGTGCGCAAGCCCAGGCTCTCACCAAAGTGACGCATGAAGGCGATCACACGCGCTTCCTTCTTGGACGGCCTAGGCACGGCATTGAGGTCAGCAAAATAATTCCAGACAGCGCTGGGCTCAAGGCTTCGGATTTCGGTGCTCATAGTCTTCAAACGGGTTTTAGGGCAGCAATATAGCCCAATTTCCATATTCGCTCCAAGGATCGCGGTTGGATGGTTGAGAATGGCAAGTTTTAGTTGCTGCCAAGGGTAGGTTTTCAGGAAAAGTGGTCAGGATCGCGGTGATTTCAGAAGGCAGGGCAATGGAGAATTGGCTGCTGGACCGGGATTTGTTGCCACGATGAAAACCCAAGATCTGCAAGATTTCCAATTTTCGCCAGAGGCTGGGGCAGGGAAGCGAGCGGCCAGGAGGCCGCCGCTCGCGCTGAAGCTTGCACGCATTACTCGCTTAATAATGAGCGGCATCCAGCACGGCATCGACCTTGTCATACATCTCTTGGAACTGGGCGCGCGGCACGCGGTTCAGGATGCGCCGTCCCTCGGCCAGGTGGCCTGCATGCACATGCATGATGCTCAGGTTGAGCCAGCCTTCGTCAAAATTTGGAAACACCTGCAACAAATCTGTCTGCAACAAGATGGCTTCCTCGTAGCGCCCCATGATGTCCAGCAGGCTCGCCCGCCCGCTGCGCTGCGCGAGGTGATGCGGGGTCACGCGCGCCGCCCGGTCAAAGGCATCCATGGCTTCTTGCTGGCGACCCAATTTGAGCTGTGCCATGCCCACATACCAATCGATCGAGAGCGCGGCGACCGGATCGATCTGGACCGCCCAATTGGTGGCCTGCGGTGCGAGCTGTAGCACCCGTTGCGGTTGATCAGCCATCTTGGCATCCCTGATTTTCTTGATGGCGAGATCGGGACCCATGCGTGTCACCAAGTCCAGCCCTGCCAGTGCAAGCAGTGCAAGCGCAGCCACCAATGCCCATTTCAGCCGCGAGGGAGCAAGCAGGCGGCTGGGCAAGCCCTGCACAGACAAGGCAATAACCAAACAAAACAGCATCAGGTGCAGCGGCCGTTCCCAGGGAAAGCTAAACGATGCGTCTACCAAGATGGCGATCCAAGCCAGCCCCAGGCATCCGCCCAAAATGCTGTCTTGATTCCCGTCGCGGTTGATGATTTGCCTGATTGCCCCCCAGACCCCCAGCCCGATGACCGAGAGCAAAAGCAGCAAGCCGGGTATGCCGAGTTCCGCGAAGCTGGCGAAAAATTCATTGTGGGGATGCAGGGGCACGACCATTCCAAAATTGCCCTGGTCATCGAAACTCTGTAAACCCAGCCGGTGGATCTGCATTTTCCAATTTCCCGCCCCGTATCCACGCCATGGCCGCTCCATGCCCATCTCGATCGTTTGGTGCCAGCCGATGAGCCGATGGTCGAGGCTGCTCGACGCGGGCGTGACGACGCGTCCGTCTTCCCAAAGGTATTGCAGGTTGAACTTGGCATCCTTTCGCCCGAGTACATATTGTGCCGACCAGCCTGCAAATGCGACGATGGTCAGCCATCCCACCAAACCGAGCACCTTCATCTTGCCGCCCGCCCTGCGCCAAATTGCTGCGGGGGGCAGCACGACCAAGCCGATCAGCAGCGGCACCAAGGCAGCTCGTGCACCAGAGGCAACGACGCCGACCATCATGAGCAGCGTGGCAGCGGCCGCCAAAATGCGCCACGTCGAGGGCAATTTGAAGAAGCCATACAGCGCAAAGCACATCCCCAAGACCAATGCGCTGCCGTAGAAATTGCGGTTGGCCATCATGCCGACGGGCGAATGGTGCAAGTCGCTCAGGTGCAAGGGATCGATCCCCTGCATCTGCAACAGGCCGATGCCCGCCAGCAAGCTCATGGAGACGATGATCACCTTGCAGATGCCCAGCAGGCTGCCGGGCGACTGCTTGAGGATAAGCTGCGTGAGGAATAAAAAAGCAAATGCCGCCGACCACCGAGCCGAGACCAGCCATGCCTCGGCGGGATTGAGCGACCAGATCGACGAGAGCCCTGTAAGTACGATGAGCCCCGCAAATGGGATCCAGACCTGCCAGGGCAGCTCCACCGCCGCCCGCCATTGCCAGAGACCCACGGCCGCCAATGCCATGCAGCCGACGACCAAGCCCAGCAACTGCGGGTAGAGGACGGGATCGTTGAGTGAAGTGCTGTGCAACAAGGGAATCAGCCCCCAAAAGGCGACGGCATAGCAGGCAGGGATGTATTTGCCGAGCGAGCGCATAGTGGGTGAAAGATAAGGGAAATATTGATTGGGGGGCAATGGTTGCGCTGGTCAACCGGCGGTTTTTCAGCGGGTACAAAATCAAGCAAGTGCGCTCACTCCCCCGCAAAAAAATCGTCCACCAAGCTCGCGGGTCCTTCCCAGCGTGCGCGCAAGACCGCCTTGTGTACCCGCGCGAGCTCCTCGCTGTCGGGGCGGTGCACGTCGTGGGGCACCTTGGCGATGCGAGGGTCGTCTTTCTCAAAGGGCGGCGTCGGGTCGCTGCCAAACCATAGCGGCCGCAGTTTCTCGGTGCAGCTCACGAGGATGCGCGTGGCCTCGGCGGTCTTGTCCCATTCCCGCAGCTTCTCGTTGATGTCCTCAAAAAACAAGACGGTGTTGGCGAGGCGGATACGGCTGCCGGCCTTGCTTTTGCCACGCGATTGCAGGTAGCCGACTTGGGAGCGGCCATTGCCACGCACCATGTATTTTTTGATGACCTTGTGGTGCAGGATGTCCCCGTCGGCGATGTATGCGATGGCGCTGTGGCCCGATTGGATCAAGATCAGCAAAAAGGAGGGAGGGACTGCGGGGATCGAATCCAAATAGGCCTGCAAGCTGCCGTCGGTCGGCGGAATTGGGAAAACCGGCGGCAGGCGATAGGCATACGGTTCCCCGTTCCAATTTCCCGTGATCCGGTTCTTTTCGCGATCCCATTGGAATGCAAAGCCCTCCTGGTCCAGCAAAAAATGCAAGAAGCCGATGGATTTGTCATAAGCCAGGTCGCGCCTTGTTTCCATGCCGCAAATTTGCACAAAAGCCGGTCAGGCCACAAGATCGTTCCCCAACCTGCAATTTTGGCAACTGAGCGGGCGTTTTTGCAAATGTGATCGCGCTATTTTTGCATGCAACAACAAGCGCGAAATGAGCGAATTTGAGAGTTATGAGAAAATGCCCGACAGCATCCGCAAGCTGGGGCTCGACCTGCACGACACCCAACTGCTGGAAAAGGTCGATTGGGTGGTGACAGAAAAAATCCACGGCGCCAATTTCAGTTTCATGCTGGTCGGGGACGAATTGCGGTATGCCAAGCGCAAGGAGTTCCTGCGCTGGACCGACGATTTTTTCGGATTCCAATTGGTGGCCGAGCGTCTGGACGGGCAGATCATGCGGCTGTTTGAGCGCATCCGCCTCGCGCATCCTTTTCATGCGGCCGTCGTTTATGGCGAATTGTATGGCGGGCAATATCCCCACCCCGACGTGCCCGTGGACACGCGCGTGCAGGCGATTCAGACGGGAATATATTATGCGCCGTCGGTGGAATATTGCGCCTTTGACATTGCGATCGAGCCGACGGCCGGTGGCAGCGATCGTTATTATTTGGATTATGCAGATGCGGTGCGCTACTTCACTGAGTGTGGTGTGCCGCATGCGCGCCCGCTGCTCGTGGGCAAGCTGAACCAAGCCTTGTTTTTTGACACGCGTTTCAATTCCAAGGTGCCTGCCACCTTGGGGCTGCCCGACATCGGTGCCAATTTGGTGGAGGGCATCGTCGTAAAGCCCAACCGCAATATTGTGGTGCAAACCAGCAAGGGGTGTATGCGCCCGATCTTGAAAATCAAGAACAAGGAATTTGCCGAGGAGCAATTTCATGAGTCGCAAGCTTGGTCCTACGTGCATGCAGGCGCCTCCGCGACCGAGCGGCTGCTGTTTCTCGTGCCTGAGTTGCGGCGCTACCTCACTGCCAATCGGTTGCAGAGCACAATTTCCAAGATCGGTTCCCTCCAAGGGGCCGATGCGCGACGAATCGCAGAGGTCCAGCAAGCCTTTGTCGCCGACGCGATGGAGTCGTTTTGGGAGGCCAATGTCGAACTGGAAGGGGAATTTTCGCACAACGATATTGCGTGGTTGCTGGACCGTGTGCAGGCGGAAGCCGAATTGTGCATTCGTGACTGCGCGCAAAGCGGATTGGTTTCCTGACAACATGCGCAGGGGCGCAACAAGGCATTTTCACCCCGTTGCGCCCCTGCATTCTTCCAATGGGCGTTTAGAACAACGACATCTGATCGTTGTCCTTGTCCTTGCCTTTCGGTTTTTTCTTGGAGCCGTCGTCTTCGACTTCCTCATCGGTCTCGCGGGCGTCCACGATCTCAAAGGGGATGTCGTTGGGGTCCTTTTCGTCGCCGTCGTCGTCGCCATCGTCGTCTTGTGCGGCAGTAGGCTTGGATGCCGTCTCGTGACCCTTGGGTTCGCTGAAACTCTGCAGCTCGATCTTGCGGATCTTGTCGTCCGTGTGCTTGTTCCCCGATGCCTTCCAGCCCTTCACGACGATGATTTCATCGTT
>JANMIM010001271.1:0-1753 GCA_031375795.1 Bacteroidota bacterium | reverse complement strand
TGACTTTCACACGGTTGCCGGTGATGTCGTTGCCGTCCTTGAGCTGACCGATGCGACGGATGTCGATGCGGATCGAGGCGTAAAATTTGAGGGCGTTGCCACCGGTGGTGGTTTCTGGGTTTCCAAACATCACGCCGATCTTCTCACGCAATTGGTTGATGAAGATGCAGACGCAATGGGTCTTGGAAATGGCGGCCGTGAGCTTGCGCATGGCCTGTGACATGAGACGTGCTTGGAGGCCCATTTTGGAGTCGCCCATCTCGCCCTCGATCTCTGCACGTGGCACCAAGGCCGCCACGGAGTCGATCACGATGACGTCGATGGCACCCGAGCGGATCAAGTTTTCGGCAATTTCCAGGGCTTGCTCGCCGTTGTCGGGTTGGGAGACCAGCAAGTTTTCGGTATCGATGCCGAGTTTCTCGGCATAGGTGCGGTCAAAGGCATGCTCGGCGTCGACAAAGGCTGCCATGCCGCCCAGTTTTTGGGCCTCGGCGATCACATGCAAGGCCAAGGTGGTCTTGCCGGATGACTCAGGGCCGTAGATCTCGATGATGCGGCCGCGAGGCAATCCGCCGACACCCAGGGCGATGTCCAAGCCAAGTGAACCCGTCGGGATCACAGGGATGTCGACCACTGCCGTGTCGCTCAATTTCATCACAATGCCCTTGCCAAAGCTCTTCTCCAGCTTGTCCATGGTGGCTTGGAGGGCCTTCATTTTTTCTGACTTTTCGTCTTTCACTGCCATCGTGGTTCCGTTTACAGATTTCATAGCAAATTTATTTTTTGGGTTTCAGTACATTGAAAAAAGTTGTTCACAAGCGAGGTGCAGCTTGGAGCCCGGCGAGCGATCTCCTCCTGCATCTCATTGCAAGCTTCCGAGCCGTTTTTGACATCTCGTGTCAAAAACTCGGAACAAAATATGGTTTCTAATACCGATTGCAAGATGGATTCAAAATTAGCAAATTATTTCCATAAATGCTAATCATGAATGTAAATATTTTTATCAATCGTGAAAATATTAGCACGATTCCCATTGTTGATGGGGAATTCGCCAATGGAAGGGCTTGCTCGGCAGATGCCCGCCGGGTGAACAAGTTTACTGGGGCTGCTTTTTTCGGTTTTGGCGTGCGAGGTAGGGGCAAATGTCCTGCAACACGCAGCGCTCGCAGGCGGGTTTGCGCGCCGTGCACGTGTAGCGCCCGTGCAGGATCAGGAAATGATGGGCATCGGGGATTTGGCTGGGTTCAAACAAGGCTGTGAGTTGATTTTCTGACTGCAAGGGCGTCTTGGCCTTCGTGAGTCCCAGACGATTGCCGACTCGGAAGACATGTGTGTCCACTGCCAGCCGAGGTGCCTGCCACACGATGGAGGTGACGACATTGGCAGTTTTGCGGCCCACGCCTGGCAAGGTAATCAGGTCGTCAAACGACTCGGGAACCTGGCCTGCGTGCAATTCGACGAGCAATTCTGCCGTGCGGATGAGGTGGCGGGTTTTGTTGGCGGGGTAGGAGATGCCCTTGATGTAGGGAAATACATCGTCGAATGCGGCCCCCACGAGTGACTGGGCGGTCGGGTAACGCTCAAAAAGGGCCGGCGTGGTCATGTTTACACGCTTGTCGGTGCACTGCGCCGACAGCATCACGGCCACGAGCAATTGGAAGGGTGACCCATACGAGAGTTCGGTCTCTGGGATCAGGATCACCTCCGCGAGACGTTCCAACACAATTTTCGCCTTTGCCTTGCGCCGCATTTC